>NZ_RZSF01000283.1:0-8813 GCF_004023325.1 Mesorhizobium sp. M1A.F.Ca.ET.072.01.1.1
TGCTGGAATTGTGCGACTTCAGCCGGCGCTTGTAGCGCCTGAGCCGCGTTTCGAGGCGATCGGCGGCCGCCTCGAAGGCAAGCGTGGGATCCTGGGCGTCCCCGGTCGCCTGCAGCGAGGCGCCGGAATCGAGGCGGATCATGCAATCGGCCGAGAAGCGCGATCCCGCTTTGATGACCGTTACATGTCCTGAAAAACCCCGATCGAAATATTTTTCAATCGCTTCGTTGACACGATCGTTGATGCGCGTACGGAACGCATCGCCGATGTCCATGTGTTTTCCCGAAATGCGCAGATTCATCTGAAAACTGACCTTCCCTGCTCAGGCTTCAAACTGTCCCAAGTTTATACCCGTGGTGCGCGCGCACAAGCTTTGCGGCGGCACGCGCGCCGATTTTAGACCCGAACTTTCCGGTTGATCACAAGTCGCCTTCTGGCCGTCCGAGGCCTTCGCTTTGACGGAGCCATTCGCGAGGCGGGCATCACGGCCCGGCTCATGCGGGCGGGCTTCTAGACACTTCATTGCAGCTTGTCAATGAAACACGAAAACTGTGAAAAATCGCCATTCCTCAGCTCGGACCAAACTAGGTCAGGCCCGATGAATATCAACTGCCCTATCGCCCGGCGTTGGCCAGCGCCCGCTTCTCCCGGCGCCGCTGCACCGATGAAGGAATGTTCATGCCTTCCCGGTATTTGGCGACCGTGCGGCGGGCGATGTCGACGCCGCTTTCCCGCAGCATGTCGACGATAGCGTCGTCGGAAAGCACGTCGGCGGGCTTTTCCTCGTCGATCAGCTGCTTGATGCGGTCACGCACGGCTTCCGACGAATGCGCTTCGCCGCCTTCCGCCGAGGCGATCGAAGCGGTGAAGAAATAGCGCAGCTCGAACACGCCGCGCGGCGTCAGCATGTATTTGTTGGCGGTGACGCGGCTCACCGTCGATTCATGCATCCCGATCGCGTCGGCCACCGTGCGCAGGTTGAGCGGTTTGAGATGCCGCACGCCATGAACGAGGAATGCGTCCTGCTGGCGCACGATTTCCGAGGCCACTTTCAGGATCGTCTTCGCCCGCTGGTCGAGGCTGCGCGTCAGCCAGTTGGCGTTCTGCAGGCATTCGGCCAGAAACTCCTTTTCCGCCTGGTCCTTGGCATGGCCGGAAACTCGGGCGAAATAGACATGATCGACCAAAACGCGCGGCAGCGTGTCGGCGTTGAGCTCCACCGCCCAGCTGCCGTCGGCAGCGGCCCGCACCTCGACGTCGGCGACGATGGCGTCGCTCGCGCCGCCCGAAAACGCGGTGCCGGGACGCGGATCGAGCGCCCGGATCTCGGCCAGCATGTCGAGAAGGTCTTCCTCGTCGACGCCGCAGATGCGTTTCAGCGTCTGGAAATCCCGCCGCGCCAGAAGTTCGAGATTAGCCACCAGGGCCTTCATCGCCGGATCGAGCCGGTCGCGAGCTGCAAGCTGCAGCGACAGGCATTCGGCGAGGTCACGGGCAAACAGGCCGGCCGGCTCGAAGGTCTGGCAGACCGCGAGCGCTCGCGCCACCGCTCCCTTGTCCGCCCCCAGCCGCGCGGCAATCTCTTCCAGATCGGCGCGCAGATAGCCCGCTTCGTCGAGGCTATCGGCAAGCTCGCCGGCAATCAGGCGCTCGCCGGGTTTGGCGAAGGCAAGCGCGATCTGTTCGCCGACATGCTCGCGCAGCGTCACGATGGTCGCGGCCATCTCGCCGACGTCGAAGCCTTCCGACGAAGCGCTGCCGGCGCTGCCCGCGGATGCCGACTTCCACTGCGCGGTGAGATCCGGTCCGAGCTTTTCGCTGGTGCCGGGATCGTCGGGAAACAGGTTCTCCAGCGAAGAGTCGAGCTTTTCCGAGATCGCCTCGGCGCTCCATTCCGTCTCGCTTTCGAACCAGTCGTCCCCGGCGGCGGGTTCCGGAGCGGTCTCGCTCTTCTGCGGCTGGTCGCCGCCCGCATCGTCCTGCGGCTCGGCCCGCTCCAAGAGCGGATTGCGCTCGATTTCCTCGTCGATGAAGCGCTCGAGCTCGACATGGGTGAGCTGCAGCAGCCGGATCGACTGCATCAGCTGGGGCGTCATCACCAGCGACTGGGACTGTCTGAGCTGCAGTTTGGCCGCCAGCGCCATGGTTGGATTCAAACGCCTCGTCTACGCATCGAGCTGCGGTTTTTCGGTCGGGCATAGAAACTGGCCCGGCTTTTGCTTGTCAAGGAAAACGCTAGCAGAGACGGCTTACCGGACCGTTATTCGCGGGCAGAGCAGGCATAAAGCCGGAAAATTCAGCGAGAAATTGCCGCGGAACCGGAATTTTCGCGTCTAGAGCGTAAAACCCTCGCCGAGATAGAGCCGCCGCACATCGGCGTTGGCGACGATCTCGTCGGCGCGGCCATGCGTCAGCACCTGGCCGGCATGGATGATATAGGCGCGGTCGATCAGGCCGAGCGTCTCACGCACATTATGGTCGGTGATCAGCACGCCGATGCCGCGCGCGGTCAGATGGCGGACGAGCTGCTGGATGTCGGCGACCGCGATCGGATCGATACCGGCGAAGGGTTCGTCGAGCAGCATATAGGCCGGCCGTGTGGCCAGCGCCCGCGCGATCTCGAGGCGGCGTCTTTCGCCGCCGGACAGCGACATCGACGGCGCCTTGCGCAGATGGCTGATGTGGAATTCCTCGAGCAGCTCGTCGAGCGTGCGCTCACGTTCCTTGCGGCTCTTTTCCACCACTTCCAGAACGGCGCGAATGTTCTGCTCGACGTTGAGGCCCCGGAAGATCGACGCTTCCTGCGGCAGATAGCCGATGCCGAGGCGGGCGCGCCGGTACATCGGCATCGAGGTGACGTCGAAGCCGTCGATCTCGATCGTGCCTTCGTCCACCGGCACGAGACCGGTGACCATGTAGAAACAGGTGGTCTTGCCGGCGCCATTGGGACCAAGCAGTCCGACGGCTTCGCCGGCCCGCACGCCGAGCGTCACGCCGCTCACCACCTTGCGGCCCTTATAGCTCTTGGTCAGGCCCTTGGCGATCAGGGTGCCCTTGAACTTCGCCTTGTCGGCGCCGATCGTTGCCGGCGCAGACGTTTTTGCGGCTGTCCGCCCCGGGAGGCGGGCCAGCAGCGACGATACGCCGGCCATTAGTTGCTCGACGCTCCCTGCTGGGCCGTGCCCTTTTGGGGCGCGCCCTGCTTCTGCGGCGTGATCGACATGATGACCCGACCGCCGGTGCCGCAACCGTCGACATTGGCAAGGCCGCTTTTCATCTGAACGGTGAGCTTGCAACCCTTGAGCACGTTGTCGCCCTGCGAGAGCACGACTTCGCTGCCGGAAAGAACGAGCACCTGGGTCTTCATGTCGAACGTGCCCTTGTCGCCGGTGGCGATCTGGTCGTTCGATTTGATATAGACTTTGTTCTCAACCACGAGGTGGTCGATGTTGGCTGCCCCGGTCATCGCCGATGCGCCCGCCGCCGCTCCCTTGGGAGCGTTTGGGTCCTTGACGTAATAGACCGTCATCTTGCCGGCCTTGAGCAGCGTCGGCCCCTGATTGACGGTGACGTTGCCGCTGAAGATCGCCGCGCTGTCGGCTTGACGGACCTCGAGCTTGTCGCTTTCGATCTGGATCGGCTGGTCGCCTGACAATTTCAGGCCGGACATCTGGCTGGTGCCGCCGGATTGGGCAAGCGCCGGCGCCGCCTCGAGCAACATGAAGAGAGAGGCCGCCGCTGCAAGCCTTGCCGAACTACTGCGACGCATTCTGCTCCCCGCCCTTTGCCTCTGCCGCCTTCAGACTTGCCGCGTCAA
This sequence comes from Mesorhizobium sp. M1A.F.Ca.ET.072.01.1.1, assembly GCF_004023325.1. Classification (NCBI taxonomy): domain Bacteria; kingdom Pseudomonadati; phylum Pseudomonadota; class Alphaproteobacteria; order Hyphomicrobiales; family Phyllobacteriaceae; genus Mesorhizobium; species Mesorhizobium sp. M1A.F.Ca.ET.072.01.1.1. The sequence goes on from NZ_RZSF01000283.1 coordinate 3,818, forward strand.
TGTTGACGCGCACCCGGTTCTCGAAGACCACGACCTTGCCGTTTTCTTCCACCGACATCGAGTCGGCGGTGATGCGCGATCCGCCGCGGCTGACATCGACCGGATTGTCGGTCTTCATAGAGCCTTTGCCCATGTCTAGGAAGACCGATTTGAACTTGGCTTCCATGCCGTCGCTCGTCGTCACCAGGACATCGCTTGTGAGGTCCATCGTGTTGGCGTCGCGGTCGTATATGCCATGCGCGGCGTTGACCGCCACCACATTGTCGCTGGCGACGGGCAGCTTGGCGTTGATGCCTTCGAGGTCGATGATACCCTGCTTGCCGACATCCTGTGTCGCCCTGGTCGCCGTCAGCGAATAAGGCAGTTTCTGCTTGGTGAAGCCGTTGAGCTTGGGATTGGCCATCACCAGCTTGCCGTCCGAAAAGGCCGTGCCGTCGGCCTGTACCGAGATCGACACCGGCGCGGCGAGATAAGAATAGACCGGAAAGGCGATCGCAATTGCCGCCGCCAGCAGCGGCACGGCGAATTTCAACACGCGCACGCGGCGCGAATGCTGCTGCGCACGATCGAACGCATCGCCGCGCGTGCCGCTTTCGCCAGCGGCAGCCGATACCGTTTCGGCATCGCTCGTTTCGTCAGATCGCGCCAACATGACTATTTTCTAATGAGCCCTTGCCCCGCCAAACACCGCCTATAGGTGGTATGCCGGTCCCCGCAAGCAAGCACAAGCGGAGGAAAACTGCAAAAATGTGACGGCTACTACCGTACGACTAGGACGAATCCGGCTGCACTGCCAGCTCTTCATAGCAGATAGGAACGGGCTGCGTTAATTTTTCGTGAGGTCGTCGTGACCGCCGCGTTGCGCCAAGACCTGTCAGGGCCAGGGCATCAGGAAACGGTAGCCCCGCGCGGATGGTTGCTTTAAAAGCGTCCTTTCCCACCGAATGTGAGGCTGACCATGGCAATGAGAGCCGACGACCTGATCGACCGCCGCCGCTTGCGCCGCAAGCTGACGTTCTGGCGCGTGACCGCGTTTGTGATTGTGGCGGCAGCTCTGATCGCGTTTTCGGCATGGATCTATGGTGACGATTTCACCGGTCAGGCGATCGACCACATCGCGAAGGTCAAGATTGAAGGCACCATCACCGAGGACGAGGAGCTGATCAAAAGACTGGAGACGATCCGCAAATCCGCAACGGTGAAGGGCGTCATCCTGTCGATCGATTCGCCCGGAGGCACCACGGTTGGCGGCGAGTCGATCTATGAGGAAGTGCGCAAGCTCGCCGCCGACAAGCCGGTGGTGGCCGAGGTCGGCACGCTGGCCGCGTCCGCCGGCTATATGATCGCAAGCGCGGCCGACCACATCGTCGCCCGCAAGACCTCGATCGTCGGATCGATCGGCGTGCTGATCCAGTATCCCGACGTGAGCGGCCTGATGGACAAGCTCGGCATCAAGCTCGAGGAAGTGAAGTCCTCGCCGCTCAAGGCTGCGCCCTCGCCGTTCAAGCCGACCAATGACGACGAGCGCGCCATGGTGCGCAAGCTCATCCTCGACAGCTATGACTGGTTCGTCGGCATTGTCGCCGAACGGCGCAAGATGACCCGCGAGCAGGCGCAGGCGCTGGCCGACGGTTCGATCTTCACCGGCCGCCAGGCGCTCGCCAATCACTTGGTTGATGCCGTTGGCGGCGAACCCGAGGCGATCAACTGGCTGGCGACCAAAGGGGTCGACAGCAAGCTCAAGGTCGTCGAATGGAAGGATACGGAGGGGCACGGCCTCCTGTTTTCGAGAAGCATGACCAAAGCCGTCGCCAATGCGCTCGGCCTGCCGGACGCCGGCGGCGACATCATTCACGAGCTTGGCGCCGACCGCTTGTTCCTTGACGGTCTCGTTTCGGTCTGGCACCCTTGACAACCATTGGAACGAGCCAAATAAAGCAATAAAATCATCCTGATATTTGACCGCAGTGGTTTACGGGGAACGTTCATGATCAAGTCCGAGCTTGTGCAGATCATTGCCGCGCGCAATCCCCATCTTTTCCTCCGCGACGTTGAAAACATCGTCGGCGCGATCTTTGACGAGATCACCGACGCGCTCGCCGAAGGCAACAGGGTCGAGTTGCGCGGTTTCGGTGCCTTTTCGGTGAAAAACCGTCCTGCCCGCACCGGCCGCAACCCCCGCACCGGCGAATCCGTCGAGGTCGAGGAGAAGTGGGTGCCGTTCTTCAAGACCGGCAAGGAGTTGCGCGAAAGGTTGAACGGCGGCAAATAGGCGCTGCGCCGGCAGGTCGGGAAACGACGTTTCGGCGCTTAAGCCACCTCCAGGAGATTTGATGTTCAATCGCGTCATGCTCGTCGTGGTCTTCGTGCCGCTGGCCGTCATCCTGATCGCGCTTGCCGTCGCCAATCGCGGCCTCGTCGCCTTCACGCTCGACCCGTTCCATCCTGGCAATCCGGCGCTGACGCTGAACTTGCCGCTCTTCATCTTCCTGTTCCTGGCTTTGGCCATCGGCATGATCGTCGGTAGCATGGCGACCTGGGTGAAGCAGGGCCGCTACCGCAAGCTCGCGCGCCAGCGCGGGCTGGAGGCCGAGAACTTGCGCCAGGCAGTGAGCCGCGCACCCGCTGCGCCGAAAGGACCGGCGCTGCCGAAGCCGACGAACTAAACAGCGCCTTACGGAGCTTTCCATGCTGACTATTTCGGCCGCCGAGGTCGACCGCGCGCTGACCTTTTCAGGTCTGGTCGAGACACTGCGCACCGCCTTCCGCGAAGGCGCCGTGCAGCCGGTGCGCCACCATCACGCGATCGAGCGGCCGGACGGCGCCGCCTCGACGCTTTTGTTGATGCCGGCCTGGACCGACTTCGACGCCGCCGGCACCTCGGCCGGCGGCCATATCGGCGTCAAGATCGTCACCGTCTCGCCGGACAACAACGCCATCGGCAAGCCGGCGGTGATGGGCCTCTATCTGCTGCTCGACGGCGTGACCGGCGAACCCCAGGCCATGATCGACGGCCAGCGGCTGACGCAATGGCGGACCGCCTGCGCCTCGGCGCTCGCCGCATCCTATCTCGCCCGCGAGGACGCCTCGCGGCTCTTAGTGATCGGCGCCGGCGCGCTGTCACCCTTCCTCGCCAAGGCGCATTCGGCGGTGAGGCCCGTTAAGTCGATCCGCATCTGGAACCGCACGCCGGCCAATGCCGAAAAGGTCGCGGCGGCGCTGCACGCCGAAGGCTTTCCAGCAAGCGTGGCAGGAGACCTCGAAACCGAGCTTGGCGAGGCCGACATCGTCTCGTCGGCGACGATCACGACCGCGCCGCTGATCAAGGGCGCGCTGTTGAAGCCGGGCGCCCATGTCGACCTGGTCGGCGGCTTCACGCCGCAGATGCGCGAGAGCGACGACGATGCCATTTCCCGCGCCCGCGTCTATGTCGATACCCGCGCCGGCGCCACCAAGGAGGCCGGCGACATCGTGCAGCCATTGGCTTCCGGTGTCCTGAAGCCGGAAGCGGTCATCGCCGACCTGCACGAACTGGCGCGTGGCGAGAAACAGGGCCGGCAAAGCGATAGCGAGATCACGCTGTTCAAGTCGGTCGGCGCAGCGCTTGAAGATCTCGCCGCCGGCATCGCCGTCTACAAGGCGCTCAGCACAAGCCAGTAAGAGATAGGGTAGTGAGCAATCAGGAAGCTCACACCCCTACCGCCCCCGCCCTACCGCCCTACCGCCCTGCTGCCTCGTTCGGCCAATAGACACGCAGCCGATGACCGTCGGGATCGAGCGCGACGAAGGTGCGTCCGAAATCCATGTCGGTCGGTGCCTGTAGGATTCTCAGCCCCCGTTCCGCCCAGTCCGCATGCGTGGCGTCGACCGCGGCCGCATTCTCCATCGCAAGCACGAGCTCGCCGCCCCCGCCCGCGGCGGCGGCCGCCGGTTCAACCGTGTGGCGCGACCACAAGCCGAGCTTGAAGCCGTTGTCGAGGACGAACATGGCGAAGGTGGGCGAGGCCTCTACTGGCTGGCGCCCGAGCAGCGAGGCGTAGAACGCGCCGCTCTTCTCGGGGCTGTCGACATAGAGGATGACGAAATTGGGCGTGGTCATGTCGGTCTCCAAGGTATTTGAACCTTGGCCAAGCTAGATCATCCCACCGTCAGATTCTGGCAGCAGCGATCAGCCAGAAGGCTCCTGCGCCGTTTTCCGGGCCGATTCATCGTGCGTCGCTCGCCATTCCTTGAGCATCGCCTGGCGGCGGCGCGGATAGCGGATCTCGGTGGCTGTGAGATTGGCCATGCGGTCGGCGCGGAAATGCCTGAAATCCTGGCGCATCTCACACCACGCCACCATCACCCGCACCTTGTCGAAGAAGCCGAGCGCGAACGGCCAGACCATGCGCTCAGAGGCCGCGCCGCCGGCGTCGCGGTAGAGGAAGCCGAGCTTGCGCTCGCTGCGGATCGCCTGCCTGACGATGCCGAGATCGATCGACTCGCCGCTCGCTGAATTTGGCCCGACCAGTAGCGTCGTGGCGTCGAGATCCTCACGCAGATCGTCCGGCAACACCGCCGCGATCTTGGACAACGCATCCGCCGCCGCCGCGGCCAGCCGCTTGTCCGGCTGTTTCGCCACCCAGCGCGAGCCGAGCACGATCGCCTCGATCTCCTCGTCGGTGAACATCAGCGGCGGCAGCATGAAGCCGGGCTTCAGCACATAGCCCAGCCCCGCCTCGCCTTCGATCGGCGCGCCTTGCCCCTGCAGCGTCGCGATGTCGCGATAGAGCGTGCGGATCGAAACGCCCATTTCATCCGCAAGCGTGCGGCCGCTGACCGGCCGGCGGTGGCGGCGCAGAATCTGGATCAGGTCGAGCAGGCGTTCGGAACGGGACATGACCGGAGACTTGCCCGTTTCTTCGGGCGAGGTCCATCGCATCGCGACAGAACAGCGCCGGACCATGCGGTTGCGAAGGTCAAGGGCCTATGCCAAAAGCGGCGTGCCGTTCCGGAG
>NZ_RZSF01000284.1:0-8772 GCF_004023325.1 Mesorhizobium sp. M1A.F.Ca.ET.072.01.1.1
CGCTTGACCCTGGATACCCCCGCCGGCGCGGGAACAGAGCAACGCCCGCCGTCGCCGAGCGCAATACCCGGCACTTGACGGCGGACGCCTCCGGGTTTCCTGGCGCGGGGCGTCGTTCGTGGGACAGGCGAGGGCGGGCAGATCCGCAGGCGGGGGCAAACGCTTGACGCGACCGTGGTGCCTGGCGTGAAGGATCTGCGATGGTCGCCGGAGGCATCGTCTTCGCTCACATCCGGACCATTCCCGTGTCATGTCGCCTTTGTAGTGGACCGCCTGCTTTTGCGGTCAACCCCCGTTGGGGGTACGCTCGGCAAAAATTCAGAAAAATTCGATTTCGGTTTTTGTTGCGGGCCAGGCACTTTCCTTCCCGCAAGCGGGGCCCTTGAAAGTGCGGCCCGCTGTCTGCGGCAAATAGAATTTTCCAGAATTTCTTGCCGAGTGACCGCAGCAGGACGGCCCCCTCCTTTGGCGCCATCGGGAATGGTCCCGATGCAACCGAAGGAGAACTACCATGGCCACCACGATCGCAAATCTCACCGCCAAGGCCGACGGTTCGATGGAAGGCGTGTTCGCCACGCTGCGGGTCAACGCCCCAATCACCTTGATCCCGAACGCCAACAAGACCCGCGAGGATGCTCCCGACTACCGCATCGTCAACAAGCGCACGGGCTTCGAGATCGGAGCCGGCTGGCACCGCATTTCCCAGCGTTCGGGCGAGGAATACCTCTCGGTCAAGCTGGAAGCCCCCGAGATCGGCGTGATTTTCGGCAACCTCGCTCCCGCCCCCGGCGGCGACGAGAACAAGAAGGTGATCCTCTGGAACAACCCGCAGTGAACCGCAGCGAGCCGGCTCCGCAAGGGGCCGGCTCTCTTTTCGCTCCATTCGATCAGGAGGTTGCCATGAGCCGCTACACCATCACCGTCACCAGCGACCACCGCTCCGATCCCAACGCCGTCATCGGCTATGATCCGCCGCTTCGCACCTTGTTCCTGCAGGCGTTCCCCGACGAGAGCGGCGACGATCTCGCTTTGTGGCTCGGCACCGGCGACTGCGAGTACGAAACCCTCGACGCGCTGCACGCGGCAGCGCGATCACGCGGGTTCGACTTCATGCCGCTACCCAACGATGTCGCACGGCTGCTTGCGGAAGATCTCGCCAAGGGCGCCGACCGACAGCCGCAAGACGGCCCGCTCGCAGCATTCTTGCGGCATTTGCAATCGAAGTAGCCACGAAAGAGGCCGGTGCCGGGCAAGCGTCCGGCAAGGGCCTCTTTTTTGCCAACCCGGGCCGTCTCCGTCGAACGTCATCACAACGCTGACCTGTCACGGTGGCCACGTTGGCGCCTCACACGGGACGGTGCCGCGTCTGCTTCTCGGTTTCCGGTCGCATATCCGGGCATGGGGTGTCTGCTCAGGTCGTCCCATGGTGCCATGGCGCTCCGAAGGCCTCAAGGACGAGCGGTCCCCCCAAAATGCTTGCGCATTTCGGCTCCCCCACTCGCCGCCTCCGGCGGTCGCTGGGCGATCCTTGACCCCTCCGGCCCGCCATCGCCGCCGGCGTCGTCCTTCACAAACATCAAGGAGATGACGATGTCGATCGATCAACACATTGAAGAGCTTCGGGCGGAGTTGCGGAACGCCGTAGATGCCGACGAGCGGCGCTGGATCAAGGAGGAGCTGGCGATGGCACTGGCCGAGCGCGAGGCGATCTGGGCCGAGCAGGAAAGCCTCTTCAGCAGCGAGCCGCCCTTCTAGGGTGGCGTCGCGCCTCGGACGCGCTTGGCGGCCTCAGCCGTTGAGCGCGTCCTTCACGGCCTTCGCCGGCGCGAAGGCCAGCTTCTTCGACGCCGCGATCTTGATCGTTCCGCCCGTGGCCGGGTTGCGACCTTCACGCGCCGGCGTCGCCTTCACCTTGAATTTTCCGAAGCCGGGGATGTTCGTCTCGGCTCCGCTCGCCGCCGCTGGGACAATCTCCTTAAAGACGCTGTCGCCTATGGCCTTGGCCTGCGCCTTGTGAGGTTCTGCGCTGCTGCAATCTTGTCGGCAATCTCGGTTGCTGTCGTCATGAAAAGAATGTCGCCTGTCTCGAGGGCCTATTCTTCCCGTATGACAACGAATAGATGCCAAGCAGGGGCGACACGGCTGCCATCGCGCACATCCACTGAAAATCGCTGGGTTCTCGGGTGTTTCGCCCTCGGGGTCGGAATCTTACGCGGGGTTGCAGTCGCGATATCCCCGGCGACGCTTGGTGCGTTCGAGCCGCAGCGAAGCGCTGGCCGCGTGATCCTCGCTGTCGAACGTCTCCATCATCGACTGGCCGTTCGTGCCGATCCGGCCCCAGTTGCGGATGACGGAAGCGCCTCCGAACAGGGTCGGCTGGATCGCGAGCGTATAGAAACGCCGCATATTCCGAGATGGGTCGATGCGGCGAAGATGTACCGGGCCTGTTTCCTCATAATCCATGGGCGGAGTCTCGCTTGCTGCGGAAGCGGCGTCCAACGACTTCGCTGAATCAATGCGGCACAACAGATTCATTGCGGTGATGGGTTGCTGACATTTGGCTGCGGCGTAATTGGCATCGTTTTCCCTAAGCAGGGGCTGGGCGAGGCCCCTGCGGGGGCACGGCTCTATTCGCTGCGCTCACCGAACCCGCTGCGCGGTTTCGGCCCATTCGGTCACGATCCTCTCGCCACGCTCGACTGCCGAGCACATTCGCGACGATCGCGGCTCGGAACGGGTGCTGGAACGGCTGGACGCGGCGCCTGCGCACGCCAGGATTTGCTACTTTTTTTCGCGGCCCTTATGACTGACTGGAGCGATCGCGCTCGCCCACCAATCCTTCGATCATGCCAAGCAGGCTGGATGCCGTCGATGCCGGCATATCCAGGATGCGCAACACCAGCTTCAATTTGTCGTCGGCTTCCCTGCGGGTTTCCCCGAACAGGTGAGGGGCTGCCGCGTGGATCATTTCCACGGGCGAACAGTCGAGAATTTCGCACAGGTGGATCAGCCGGGTCGCCTGCAGCTTGGAGAAGGCCCGCTCATAGCGGGCGAAGATGGTTTCGTGCAGCCCGACCATCGTGCCCATCTGCGCGCGGTTCAGCCGCTTCGCGTCGCGATGCTCGCGGATAAACTGGCTGAATATCTGCTCCATCTCGCCGAAGCTTCGAATGCCTTCAAAGCCGGGCTTCCTGTAGATCGGTTTTTCCGACTCCGCATCGGTCGTTTCGACGAGCCCTTGCTCCTCAATGTATTTCTGAACATCCTTGATCGCCATGGCGGCGGCTTCTGCCCGTTCCCTGTAGCCCAAAAATGCGGGTCGGTCTGACCTGCGCATTCATCCCCATCGGCTCTAACTGCTCGTGGTTACAGCCAATTTGACATTAATAGCAGGAAAGTGCGCCCCGGATCAAATCGCCGTAGGCATCACGCACCTATCTCATCGAGATATTTGACGATCGCCGCTTCGATAATCGCCTGCATCGACGTTTCCGCGTTGAACGATGCCAACTTCAACCGGCGCTTTGTCTGCCGATCGAGACTCACATTGACAAAGAAGCTCTCTCCCTTCACCCGTTCGCGCTTCACCCGCCGGAGCGCCCTTCTTGCCTCCAGCCGCATGTCGACCTCGACCTCCGGCTTGCTGCTCGGCGGCTCCGGCGATCTGGTCGCTGAATCTTGTGGGCGCAGGTTGACGCCGCCAGCGGCGACCTGCTTTCGAGGCGCTGTCGCGAACTCATCGAGCGACAGATGTTCCCGGCGGCTCATTCCACTCCCCCATTTCCCCCGCCAAGGTTGAGGAGCATATCGATCTCCTCGACGACGCTCCGCGTCTCGCGGCGCGCCTTTGCGACTGCCTCCGTCAAATCCTGCATCTGCAGCGTGCCGATGCCGTTCTGGATATCCTTGTAGACGTTGCGCTCCATCACTTCGGTCCGGAACAGATAGGTCCCGACCTTGTCCTCCATGATCGGCCGGATTTTCCGATAAAGCTCGGTGTGGCGAACAGTCAGCGAGATGCGCGTCCGCAGCACGCCATGACGGCAGCGCCGACCGAGGGCTTCATTGACGCGCAGGACGGCCTCGAAACAATCGATCGCCCCCAGCACTTCCCGCTTCGACGCCTGAATTGGAGAGATCACCAGATCGGACCATCCAATTACCGGATCGACTATCGCGGTGTCCTCGCCCGGCGTGTCGATCAAAATGCGGTCAAAACTGTCGGCTGCCCGATCCAGAAAGGCGCTAACTGCCTTAGCCGTCTTGTGGCCCAGGACATCGATCCCCTCTGCCTGCGCTTCCTTCTCCCGGCAGTCGCTCCACCACCTGGTCAGATTGCTGCGCGCATCCATGTCGATCATGGCGACGGTCAGGCCCCGCAGAGCATATTCGCCGGCAATGTTCATGAGCGCGGTGGTCTTGCCAGCGCCACCCTTGCCATTGATGGCGGAGATCACGGTCGGCATCATGTGTTCTCCTACAAATATGTGTTTCTACTCACACACAAACTCATGTCTGTGGTGACGTGGATTTGTGTGACTCCACGCTCACACGACTATAGAAATGTAGAGTCACAATGACCATAGAAAAATAGAGATGTGGCGATATAAGCAGTAATTCGATGTCTTTTTGAGTTGGCAGGATACGGAAAAATGTGATACATTTTTCCTGACGATCGAGGGACAAGCCCTCGATCCGCGGCCGGCGGCCGCAAAGGCAGGAAAGATCGCGATGAAAGCGCCCAACATATCGCGTTCAAGACGGGCGGCCAGGCGAGACAAGGTCGCCCACATCCGCTTTGCGGAGGATGAGATCTCGGCCGTAGAAACTGCGGCGGAACAGGCTGGTCTTTCTGTTTCGGCATTTGTCCGATCGCTCTCGCTCGAAGGCGCAGGTGTCCGACCGTTCATGAACAGGGAAGATCGGGCGATCCTTGAGATGCTCATCCAGGACATGCGCGCCGTCGGTGGTAACCTCAATCAGATTGCGCGCGCCCTCAACGTTAGTCAGTCTGTCGCAGAGCCCGATCTCACAGGGGCAATCGACGATGTCCGCGCAATCGCCACCACGGTCGCGGTCGAGCTCGCCGCTATGACGAGGCGTGCCGGCGCTGTCCGGCGCGGCGAGGCGACCTGATGGAGTTCTTCCTCGGCGCCTTCGAGCAGGATTGGGAGCGCCGGCGCGCGGCGCTGCTGCACGAATTGCAGATGGGCGAGCACGAAGAGCTCGACTGGGACCGGCCGCGAAGGGGAGGGGTTGCCCACCTGCCATCGGGTGGCGGAGGCTGGAGCGGCAGCGCTCGACGGCAGGGCCGCGCTGTTACTTTCGGCGGAAACGTTGGCGGGCGGCCAATGCGTGCGCGGTTTGCGGCGCTTGCCCGGGGGAGCCAGCCGGCGGTGGTCAAGCTTGCCTCCTATGGCGGCGGGGGCCGGGCGGCGGCCATGATGAGTTACGCCTCGCGTTCCGGGGAACTCCCGGTGGAAAATGAAAAAGGCGAGCGGATCGTCGGTAAAATAGCGCTCGCCGAATTGCGCGAGGATTGGGAGCATCTCTTCGACAATCGCACCGCCAGCCGCGATGTCGGCATGTTTCAAGCGTCGGTTACCGTGACATCGATCGCAAGCATAGACGATCGACACGAATTTGTGCGTGAGATCCTGAGAGCAGGCTTAGGCGAGCGGCGCTTTGTCTATGCTTTCAAGGAGAAGAGCGCCGGCGAGTTCGAGGTCCACGGCGTCGTCGTGCTGCGCGACCCAGGCGGCGAGCGCCTGACTGCTGACGCCAAGGCAACGGCGACGGTCCAGGAGAGGGTCGACAATTCCGATGTCGGACGGAGTGCGGAAGTCCGTTTCCGGTTCCGCGGCTACGGCAACGGCGTGGAATTCGCAACGGCGCGGGTACGAGATCTGGTCGAACGGGCGCCGCAGGGTGACGTGCGTGATGGGACGGCCCGCATTATCGGAGATTTCGAAACGGCTGGTGACCTGGTTCAGAAAGAGTGGCGACGGGAACTACATAGCCGCAAGGGCAGGGACGTCATGCATCTCATCGTCTCGGCCCGCGCAGGCACGGATGTGAAAGCATTCCAGGCCGCGGTGCGCGATTTCCTGGGCGAGCAGTTCGGCGGCCACCGCTACGTGTTCGCACTGCATGATCCGACCGACGATCCGAAGGAAATGGGGCAGGGCGGCCGGCGGCCGCATATCCACGTCCATGCCATCGTCACCATGCGCTCCGAGACGGGTGATCGGATCGTGACCAGCCCACAAGTATTCCGGCAATGGCGGGCGCTGATGGCCGAGAAGGCGAGGGAGCATGGCATCGACATGGAGATGACCGACCGCCGCGAATTTGGAAATCCGCCGGCATATGCGCGCAACCAGGTGCGGCCGGTGAGTTATGCCGGCCGTACCGAGCATGAAGGCACGAGCAGAGTCGCGCAGGCCCGGTATGATGGCAAGCGTGCCAATCGGCACTCAGCAGCCCGATCGGCGCGTAGCGCCGGCTACGCTGTCGAGGCGGTCCAAGCTTGGGACGAGGTCATGCGCGCCACTCCAGACAAAGCCAACGCCGACTTTGCGGCCGCGCAGATCGGTCGGCTTCAGGCAGCACTAAGAGAAAGTCAAATCGACATCGGGAAATTTGAAAATTCGCATAATGCTACAAATTTGAAAGCCAATATGGTAGAGTTGGAGAAATTGGTCGCAGCTGGAGGCCTGCCCATGCGTTCGATGACGCGAACGGAATTCGAAGCCTATGAAAAGCGCATCGAAGCAGTGCTCGCAACCGTCGAGGCCGCCATCGAGCCGGTCGAGAAAAAGGATTTCGACGAGATCGCCGCGACGGCACGCGAGGTGGTGGAAATCCGTCGGGAGTATCTGGAGCTTTCGGAGCGACAGGCTCAGGCCGAGCGTCTCGAGGCTGCTCCACAGGGTCAGGGCGAACGGGACGCGCCGCGGCCTCCGCAGGATGCGGTCAAGTTCCAGGTGGCGGAGCGGGCCAGTGCTGACGGCACAGTAGATGGAAAGGTGAAAGATAACCCGGATCGGGGGCGCTTCGATGGCGAGGCACGCGTCTCGCGGGACGATCTCTTCGACAGTGCCATCGCTCGCCATGGCGAAAGGGCTGTGCGTGAAGGAGATGAGATCTTGGCCGGGTATGATGCTGCCGCCCAATCACTTGAGCGCGCCACGACCAGATTCTCGAACGAGTATTCCCGCAGTGACCTAGAGGACGAACGTGCAACCATTCGCGCTGACTATCTTGCGGAGTCAAATCGATATGACGCAGTGCTTCAGCGCTACGCCCGGGAAGCACTCGACGGGAACACCTATCTCTACGAACAATCAAAGGGCGAGGAAAACCTGCAGGAGGCGCTGAAGGAGGAGACTCAGCACCGTGCTTCCCAGCGGGCGATCGACATGTACGATCCTACAAGGAATCTCCCGGCGCGGCAGCATGACGAGCAGATGGTGCGAGCCGGTGACGAGTTGTTCGCCCGCATCGACGCCGCAAGGATCGCCGTTCACCGCCTTTACGAGCCGGAAAATCGCGACAGCCGATCACCCGCTTCGAGCCTTGCCGAAAGAGAAACCGAGCGTGACGCCCGGATCGCGAAATTGAACGAGGCCGAGGTCCGGTACGCGATTCTGTTGCAGGAGGCGGCCAGAGCCGCGATCGACGGCAACGGCTACATACGTGACATGGCAACGATCAGACACGATCTGAACAACGAAATCCACATGGAGAGCCGGCGCCGCGCAGAAGCAGAACAGGGACGTGACGACAACGTACGGGTTACATCTGGACCATCTGAACCGGGCAGCCGTGCGGCGAAGTTGAATGAAGAGTATCGGGCGGATCCGCCACAGCAGCAGGTTCCGCGCTTGAGCGAACTGGAGCGTGAAATCGATGAGCGGCACGACCGCGAGCGCGACGAACGGGAGCGTTAGGTCAGGACAATGAGGCAGCATTGGCACATCAAACCGCTTCCGCCGCCCGACGACAGTGCTGATCGTCCGGATGGCTTTGTGGGATGTGCACTGTTGGCTCTGATTGTCATCGGCCCCCTGATTTTGTTCGGGCATCAGCTGGATGCTATGGAGATGTGGCTGGTCGACGTCTACAAAGCGGTCGAAAGCTGGCTCGTGCCCGTTCGGGATTGGTTTTTGGGCTAGTGGCGTGCATCAGCACCCCGGCCATTGTATTTTCCGGCAATATGCCCTAAATTTGTAGGCACATTGCCGGAGTTGAACTATGGCCACTGCCATTGCTGTCATTGAAGAGGTTTCACGCAAGCTCGGGGGACCGAGCGTGCTGGGAACAGATGTTCGTTCTCAGGCAGATCTCGCCATGATCGTCCGTCGCAGATTGCCCTTGGCCACCTTGAAGGGATTGTCGGTTGCCGGCCTCAGCGAGCAGGAGATCGAGCGCTTCGTCATCCCGCAGCGCACCCGTCGCCATCGGGCCGAGAAGAACCAGCCGCTTACTGTGGAAGAGTCCGACCGCGCCGTGAGACTGGTTCGCATCCAGGCGCTGACGGAAGAGACCTTTGGGGATGCAGCAAAGGCCAATCGTTGGCTGCGTAAGGAGCTTGGCGAATTGGGTGGCGAGACGCCTTTGAGCGTCGCCCAGACCGAGGCCGGCGCCCGCGTCGTGGAAACCATCCTTGGGAAGATCGCCTGGGGCGCCGCCGCCTGATGCGGTTGTGGCGGCTTTCGAGCCTCCAGTATGCGAATGCGATGGACGGCGGCTACGGCCTGCTGTTCGATG
>NZ_RZSF01000285.1:0-8752 GCF_004023325.1 Mesorhizobium sp. M1A.F.Ca.ET.072.01.1.1
CAGCACTGTCGGCGGGAGATAGGCGAAATTGGCGTCGGCGAGCGGCGACAGCGTGAGGTCGCCGGTCCGGTCCACGCCGCCGGTGCGAATCTTCAGGTAGAATTCGATATCGCGCAGGGTCAGCATCGGCGCGTCAGCATGCGCCACATAGGAGCCGCGCGAGTGGTCGCCCCCGAGGCTGGGATAGATCAGCACCTGGCCGGCCGGCTTCTTGACGTGACCGCGCGTTGCGTGGGCAACGGCGGCGCAGAGGTTTCCGCCGGCGCTGTCGCCGCAAAGCAGGACAGGGCAAACATAGGTCTTGGCGGCCCATTCAAAGGCGCTTAGCACGTCGTCGAAGGCGGCCGGATGCAGATGTTCCGGCGCCAGCCGGTAATCGACCGAGACCACCTCGTAGCCGGTGCGGGCGCACAGCTCGGCGCAGACATCGTCATGGCTGTCCAGCCCGCCGAGGATGAATCCGCCGCCATGAACATAGAGCACCATTGCGGCGCTGTTCGTTTCCGCGTTGCTATAGATGCGGATCGGGATGCTGGCGGTCGGCGTGGCGATGGCGGTCGTTTCGACCGTCACGCCTTGCGGATAGCCGGCGAAGAACTCGCGGCACATCCGGTCGTAGATCGCCCGCTGCTCTGCGATCGTGTAGTCGATCGTGTCGGGCGGGTAATAGGAATTGGTCTTCTCGATGAAAGCCCAGGTCTCGGCGTCGATGAGGGTCTTGTAGTCGGTCATAGCGCTTGGGCCGATCGCGAAGGTCGAGCCTGAGCACCCCCCTCTGTCCTGCCGGACATCTCCCCCGCAGGGGGAGAGATTGGCAGCTTGGGCGCCGGCGATCCACCTGCGACGCTGGCAATTGGCGAAAGCGACCGTGACATCCGATCTCCCCCCTTGCGGGGGAGACGCCCGGCAGGGCAGAGGGGGGTGTGACGGAACGCCATCGTCTGCGGCCTATCTACCCTTCCACACCGGATCGCGCTTCTCCGCAAAGGCGCGGAAGCCTTCCATATTGTCCTCCGAGCCGTAGAGGATATCGACCGTCGGCAGTTGCCTGCGCGTCACCTTGTTCATGGCCTCCTGGAAGGTCAGCGCCTCGGCCACGCGCGCCGTCTCCTTGATCGCGGCGAAAACCAGCGGCGGGCCGCTGGCCAAAAGCCGCGCGATTTCCCAGACGCGGTCCTCCAGCTTCTCCTTGGGCAGCACCTCGTTGACCAGGCCCCAGCGATGCGCTTCCGCCACATCCATCCAACGGCCGGTGAGGAGAAGGTCCATGGCGATATGGTAGGGAATGCGTTTCGGCAGCTTGATCGTCGCGGCGTCGGCCAGCGTGCCGGCGCGAATCTCGGGCAGCGCGAAGGAAGAATGGTCAGAGGCGTAGATCAGGTCGCAGGACAGCGCCAGCTCGAAGCCGCCGCCCACCGCCATGCCGTTGACGCAAGCTATCACCGGCTTGTTCAAGTCGCGCAGTTCCTGCAGCCCGGCAAAGCCGCCGACGCCGTAGTCGCCGTCGACCGCGTCGCCGGCCGCAGCCGCCTTCAGGTCCCAGCCGGCGCAGAAGAACTTGTCTCCGGCCGTCTTGACGATGGCGACGCGCAAGCCGGGATCGTCGCGGAACGCCTTGAACGTCTCGCCCATCAGTCGTGAGGTCTTGAGGTCGATGGCATTGGCCTTGGGCCGGTCGAGCGTGACTTCCAGGATCGTGCCTTCGCGGCGGGTGGTGATGACGTCAGCCATTCTTCTTTTCTCCAAGCACCAGCAGTGCGTCGGCGATCCAGGCGCCCTTGCCTTCGGCGCAGACGATCAGCGGGTTGATGTCGAGCTCTTCGATTTCGCCTTCATTCTTCTGCACGAAGTCGGCAATGCCGGCGATGGCGTCGATGGCGGCCTGGACGTCGGCCTTGGGCCGGCCGCGATAGCCCTCCAGCAGCGGATAGAGCTTCAGGCCACGCAGCGCCGCCTCGATGTCGTCGCGCGTCGCCGGCAGCATCAGGGTCACGCTGTCGCGCAGCAGCTCGACCAGCACGCCGCCGGTGCCGAGCGTCATCACCGCGCCGAACATCGGGTCGCGGGTGAAGCCGACGATCAGTTCGGCGACGCCGTCGCGCACCATGCGCTCGGCATAGAGCCCGGTGCCGAGCGGCAACAGGTCATGCGCGGCATTGCTGACGGATTCGGCGTCCTTGAGGTTCAGCCGCACGGCGCCGACCTCCGACTTGTGCGTCACGCCGAGCGTCTTCAGCGCCACCGGGAAACCAAGCGCCATGGACGCAATCACCGCCTCGACCGCGTTCGAGGCGCGCTCGCCCTTCGGCACCGGCAGCCCGGCCTCGATCAGACGCGCTTTGGCCTCGGCTTCGTCCGGTGTGACGTGGTCGCCGTCGGAAGCGCCCGCCGCCGTGGTGTCGACCGGCTGCGCCTGCGGCTCGCGCCAGGCCCAGCCGATGAAGGCGGCGGCCTGGGCGGCGTCCATCGCTTCCGAAATGCCGAACAAGGGCACCATGCCGCGCGCCATCAGCCCGGCGGTATATTCCTCCGGCAGGTTTTCCGGCAGCGAGGAGACGATCGCGCCCTGCGCCCTGTTGGTCTTCAGCGCCGCCTCGAAGGCACGCAGCGTCGCCCACCAGTCGGTGTCCGAGCAGCGGTCGGGGCGCGGGAAGTCGAGCACCAGCATGTTGAGGTCGAAGCCGCCCGACACCATGGCAGTGAAGGTGGCCGTCATCGCCGGCTCGTTGTTCCAGATGAAGGTGTGGTAGTCGAGCGGATTGGCGACCGCGACCAGCGGCCCGAGCGTCGATTTGACATGCGCGCGATGCTCGGCGCTTAGCGTCGGGAAATGCACCCAGCGTCCTTCCGCGCTGTCGGCCATCACGGAGGCTTCGCCGCCCGAGCAGCTCATCGACGACAGTCTGTAGCCGGGCAGCGGCCCGGTGATGTGCAAGAGCTTCAACGCCTCGATGAAGGCCGGTATGGAATCGACGCGCGCGATGCCCAGCCGCTTCAGGAACGCGCCCGAGGCGGCATCCGAACCGGCAAGCGACGCGGTATGGGAAACCGTCGCCTGCCGCGCCTGTTCCGAGCGGCCGACCTTCATGGCGATGATCGGCTTCTTCAGCTCGCGGGCTCTCGCCGCCAATCGCTCGAAGCCGGCCACGGAATCGAAGGCCTCGATATGCAGGCCAAGCGACGTGACGCGCTCGTCCTCGATCAGACCGAGCGCCATTTCGGAAAGGCCGGTCTGCGCCTGGTTGCCGGCCGTCATCAGGAACGCGATCGGCAGACCGCGCTTCTGCATCGTCATGTTGATGGCGATGTTGGACGACTGAGTGATGATGGCGACGCCCTTGCCGCCCTCGGCAAGCCTGATCCCGCCATGCTGATCGGGCCACAAAAGCGCGCCGTCGGCATAGTTGATCAGACCATAGCAGTTCGGGCCGATGATCGGCATCTCACCCGCGGCGGCGACCAGCTCGGCCTGCAGCCGCTCGCCGTCCTCGTCATAGGCCTCGGTCTCGAGGAAGCCGGCGGCAAAGCAGACGGCGCCACCGGCGCCGCGCTCGGCCAATGCCTTGACCACTTCGATGGTGAGATGCCGGTTGACCCCGACAAAGGCGGCGTCCGGTGCGCCGGGCAAGTCGGCGACGGAACGGTAGGCCTTGCGGCCTGCGACCTCGTCCTTGGTCGGGTGCACCGGCCAGATTTCGCCGGCAAAGCCCATCTTGATTGATTGCGCGACGACGGCGGCGGCCTGCGCCCCGCCGAACACGGCGATCGATTTCGGGCGCAGGAGACGTTCGAGTTTATGCATGGTCATCTTTTCATTTGAGCACGATCGTTGCCAAAACCGGATCCCGGTTTTGGCGGATCATGCTCTAAGCCCCGAACGGGCGCAGCAACGCCCGCGAAATAATATGTCGCTGAATCTCCGAAGTGCCTTCCCAGATGCGCTCGACGCGCGCGTCGCGCCAGATGCGCTCCAGCGGCAGATCGTCCATCAGCCCCATGCCGCCATGGATCTGGATCGCCTCGTCGGCGACGAAAGCCAGCATCTCGGTAGCCTTCAGCTTGGCCATCGCCATGTCCTGATCGGTGACGGTGCCCTGATCGTACTTCCAGCCGGCTTCGAACACCATCAGGTCAGCGGCCTTCAACTCCGTCGCCATATCGGCGAGCTTGAACGACACACCCTGGAACTTGCCGATCTGCTGGCCGAACTGCTGGCGCTGCGCGGCATATTCGATGGCATGCGAAAGCGCGCGCTCTGCGCGGCCGAGGCAGGTGGCGCCGACCTGCAGGCGCGTGGCGCCGAGCCACGAATTCGCCACCTCGAAGCCCTTATGCACTTCGCCGAGCACCTGGGAAGCCGGCAGCCGGCAGTCGTCGAATTCGAGGATCGAGTTGGTGTAGCCGCGATGCGAGACGTTGCGGTAGCCGTCGCGCACCGTGAACCCTTTGGTGCCCTTATCGACGAAGAAGGCGGTGATCTTCTTGCGCTTGCCGCGCGGCGAATCCTCTTCGCCCGAAGCCATGAATACGATGGCAAAGTCGGCGATGTCGGCGTGGCTGATGAAGTGCTTGGTGCCGTTGAGCACCCAGTCCGAGCCGTCCTGAACCGCGGTCGCCTTCATGCCGCGCAGGTCGGAGCCGGCGCCGGGCTCGGTCATCGCCAGGCAGTCCCACTTTTCGCCGCGGATGCAGGGGAAGAGATATTTTTCACGCTGCTCCGGCGTGCCGGCGAGCAGGATGTTGGAGGGACGCGCCACGCAGGTCCAGTGCAGCGCGTAATTGGCGCGGCCAAGTTCCTTCTCGTAGAGCAGCCAGCTCACCGTATCGAGGCCGGCGCCGCCGACATCGGCCGGCATGTTGGCGGCGTAGAGCCCGGCCGCGATCGCCTTCGCCTTCAATTCGTCGATCAGCTCGCGGCGCAGTTCGCCGGTGCGTTCCACCTCGCGCTCATGCGGGTAAAGCTCGTTCTCGACAAAGGCACGCGTCGTCTCGACGATCAGTTTTTGTTCTTCGGAAAGACCGAAATGCATCGCCTCAGCCCTTCTTCTTGCTTGTTTTCGCCTTGTCGGCCTTTGCGGGCTTCTCGGCCTTTGCGGGCTTCGCCATCTTCTTCGCCGGCTTGGCGGCTTTTGCTTTGTCGCCTGCCTTGGCGGCCGGCTTCGCCGCCAGCTTGGCCAACTGCCTGGTATAGTCCTTGTGAAGCGCGCCGGCGCCCCAGCCCTTGCCCTTGTTCTGCTTCGACAGCGCATCCATGATGGCGACCAGATTGTCGTCACGGATCTTTTCAAGCTCGCGGATCGAGAGGCCGTTTGCCTGCTCGTCCGACTGCGTGGCGATCAGGTCGACCAGCTCGTCGTTGAACTCCGGCACGTCCATCAGCTTGGTCCACGGCCATTTCAGGCAAGGTCCGAACTGCGCCATGAAGTGGCGCATGCCGGCTTCGCCGCCGGCGACGCGGTAGACCTGGAACATGCCCATTTGAGCCCAGCGCAGGCCGAAGGAATAGCGCATGATATCGTCGAGTTCCTCGACGGTGCAGATGCCGTCCTTGACCAGCCACAGCGCCTCGCGCCACGCGGCCTCCAGGAGGCGATCGCCGACGAAGGCCTCGATTTCCTTGCGCACCACCACCGGCTTCATGCCGATCGAGGCGTAGATCTCCTTGGCGACCTCGATCGCCTCGGGAAAAGTCTGCTGGCCGCCGACGATCTCGACCAGCGGCAGAAGATAGACCGGGTTGAACGGGTGCCCGACGACCAGCCGCTCCGGGTGCTTCTTCATCGCCACCTGCATGTCGGTCGGCTTGATGCCGGAGGTCGAGGAGCCGATTATGGCATTGGCTGGCGCATGGGCGTCGATCTCGGCCAGCACTTTGTGCTTGAGGTCGAGCCGCTCCGGCACGCTCTCCTGGATGAAATCGGCATCCGCCACCGCGTCGCCGATCGTCTTGGCGAAGGTGAGCTTGCCTTCCTTAGGCAGGCCGCCGGGCAGCATCTGCTTGTAGGCGCGGCGTGCGCCCTTCATCACCTCGCCGACTTTGCGCGACGCCTCGGGATCGGGATCGAAGATCGAAACATCGATGCCGTTCAAGAGCAGGCGCGCCACCCAGCCGGCGCCGATGACGCCGCCGCCGATGGCGGCCGCCTTGTTGATGATGCTCATGGTCAGGCTCCGGTTCTGGTCTTGGCTGTTTCGGGATCGGAAAGCGGCACGCGCTCGCCGGCGCGGATCACGGCTGGGTCGTAAGCTTTGCGCGCGAAGACTTCGAGCACGAGGGGCCGGAAGAACTCGATCGGCAGCGTCTCGTAGTCGGGATCGAAGCTCGACTGGTCCCAGCGCTCGCAGAACCGGTCGCAATCGTCGAAATAGAGATGGCCGGCGAAGCGGTCGCGGGCATGCTGGTTGCCGCCCAAATGATGCGCGTAATAGAGGCGCTGGAAGTCGCCGTGCTTTTCGACAACCCAGGTGCATTGCTCGCGCACGAACGGCTTCAGGATCGTGGCGGCATATTCGTCATGATTGTAGGGCGCGTAGATGTCGCCGATGTCGTGCAGAAGCGCGGAGACGATCCAGTCAGTGTCGGCGCCGTCGCGCCAGGCGCGCGTCGCCGCCTGCAGCGAATGGCCTAGCCGGGTGATCTTGTAGCCGGACAAACCTTCGTCGAGCTGCACCAGGGCGGAAAGCAGCCGATCCCCTGTCCTGGCGGCATAGTCGATCTCGTGGGCGGTCAGGAATTCATAGTCTTCCTTGTCGCCGTCCTTCATCGCGGTGAATTTGACGGTAGCCACCTCGACCTCCCGCTTTTCAATGTTGATTGAGCATGATCTTTTCCGAACCGCAGGTCAGCGAAGCAAAAACCGGTTCCCACTTTGCGGGATCATGCTCATGCCGCGATCGGCGCCCGCTTGGTGAGGTTGAGCTTCTTGCGCACTTCCTCCGGTCCGAGCACGCGCGCACCGAGATTGGAGACGATGCTCACCGCGCGCTCGACGAGCTGCGCATTGGTCGCCAGCACGCCCTTGTCCAGCCACAGATTGTCTTCCAGGCCGACACGGACATTGCCGCCGGCCAGCACCGCCGCCGCGACATAGGCCATCTGGTTGCGGCCGATCGAGAAGGCCGACCAGTTCCAGGTCGACGGCACGTTGTTGACCATCGCCATGAAGGTGTTGAGGTCGTCCGGCGCGCCCCAAGGCACACCCATGCACAGCTGCACCAGCGCATCCGGCTTCAGCACCTGTTCCTCGACCAGCTGCTTGGCGAACCACAGATGCCCGGTATCGAAAGCCTCGATCTCGGGCTTCACGCCGAGCGCCGTCATCATGCCGCCCATGGCGCGCAGCATGCCGGGCGTGTTGGTCATCACATAATCGGCTTCGGCGAAGTTCATCGTGCCGCAGTCAAGCGTGCAGATCTCCGGGAGGCACTGGCGCACATGCTCTATGCGGTTGGTGGCGCCGCCCATGTCGGTGCCCTTCTCGTTGAACGGCAGCGGCGCTTCCGGCGAGCCGAACACCATGTCGCCGCCCATGCCGGCGGTGAGGTTCAGCACCACGTCCACGTTCGCCTCGCGGATGCGCTCGGTGACCTCACGGTAGAGATGGACGTCACGCCTGGGCTTGCCGGTCTCGGGGTCGCGCACATGGCAATGGACGATCGCAGCACCCGCCTTGGCGGCCTCGATCGCCGAATCGGCGATCTGCTTGGGCGAGCGCGGCACGTTCGGGCTGCGGTCCTGCGTCCCGCCCGAACCGGTCACGGCACAGGTAATGAAAACCTCACGGTTCATCGCGAGCGGCATCGTCTTTCCTCCCAAATTCGATCAGCCATTGATGAAGCCGGAAACCGGCTTTGCTATGACGACCTGCGCCGAAGCTGGCCAAGCATGACCGACTTGCCGGAAACTGTTTTGCATTTTACGAAGGCGCCATGACTAAAAGCGAAAAACCGACGATCTTTCGCGCCGAGCGGGAAACCCTCAAGGTGACGTTTCTGGTGTTCTCGGGCTCGTCGATCATGTGCGTGGCCTCGGCGGTCGACCCGCTGCGCGCCGCCAACCGCATCTCTGGCGAGACTTTGTTCGACTTCAAGCTGGTCTCGCTCACCGGAGAGGCGCCGGTGACGACCTGCGGCTTGCCGGTCGCCGTCAGCGGCCGCTTCGATGCCGCCGAAGCGACCGACATGCTGGTCGTCGTCGCCGGCTTCGGAACGCAGAACTATGCGACGTCGGCGTTGCTGGCCGGGTTGCGCCGCGCGGCGCGTGCAGCCCGCGCCTGCGGCGGCGTCGAGGCCGGCACCTGGCTGGTGGCGCGCGCCGGCCTGCTCGAAGGCCGCAGCGCCACCACGCATTGGGAAGACATGGAGGATTTCTCCGCCGCCTTTCCGGGCGTCGATGTGCGCCCCGACCGCTATGTCATCGACGGGCCGGTCTTCACCTCGGGCGGTGCCTCGCCCACCTTCGACCTGATGCTGCATCTGGTCCGCACCCGGCTCGGCATGGCGGCCGCGCTCGATGTGGCGAGCGTCTTCATCTACGATCAGACGCGCGCGGCGACCGACGCTCAGCCGCTGGTCTCGCTCGGCCGGCTCGACGGCTACGATCCGCGCCTGGCGCAGGCGATCCGGCTGATGGAAGCGCATGTCGATGAGCCGCTGACCATCGATGCCGTGGCCAAGCGCGCCGGCGTCACGGCGCGAACACTCGAGAGCATCTTCCGCAAGTCCATCGGCGAGACGCCGGGCGCCTATTATC
>NZ_RZSF01000286.1:0-8744 GCF_004023325.1 Mesorhizobium sp. M1A.F.Ca.ET.072.01.1.1
GGTCATTCGTTTCAAGCTACCGTTATGGCTGGAACGAGCAGCAGATCGGCTTCTCCCTCGGCGCCTTCGGCCTTTGCGGCGCGATCGTCATGGCGACGGTGCTGCCCCGTGTCATCCCGAAGCTCGGCGAGTGGAGCACCGCTGCGATCGGCCTGACCTTCACCGTGCTCAGCGCCTTTGGCTACGCGTTTGCGACGCAGGGTTGGATGATCTACGCGGTGATCGTCGCCGGCTGCCTGGAAGCGCTCGCCGACCCGCCATTGAGGAGCCTTGCGGCCGCCAAGGTGCCGCCTTCGGCGCAAGGCGAATTGCAGGGCGCGATGACCTCGATCTTCTCGATCACCTCGATCATCACGCCGCTGCTTTATACGGCGATCTTTTCCTGGTTCACCGGCCCAAGCGCGCCGGTAGAGTTCGGCGGCGCGCCCTATGTGCTCGGCGCGGTTTTCCTCACATTGGCCGTGATCGTCTTCGTGACGAAGGTCGCCAAGCCGACACCGAAGGAGGTCGAGCGGATGCACGCGCAGGAAGCGGTGACCGACGCGGCTTAAGGCGTGTTGATAGCCGGGTGATGCCGGCCTGTTAAATGACGGCTTCCTGCGCTTCCAGTGCGCACGACCCAAAAGTACGGTCCGCTCCGGTTCTCGGACCCCGCCCAGTGTGGTCGCTCCGCGCCCGTCTTCGACCGCGGCTCCGCCTGACCCCGAATCGCCTTGGACTGGGCGCTTTGAGCTAGGCGCGCTCGGCCAGCGTCGGCTCGCCGCGCCGCTCGCGAATGAGATTGACGAAGCGGCGGAAGAGATAGTGCGAATCCTGCGGGCCGGGTGAGGCCTCGGGATGGTGCTGGACCGAGAACACCGGCCGGCCAGTCAGCGCGATGCCGCAATTCGAGCCGTCAAACAGCGAGACGTGGGTTTCCTCGACGCCTTCGGGCAGCGAGTCCGCGTCGACGGCGAAGCCATGGTTCATCGAGACGATCTCGACCTTGCCAGTTGTGTGGTCCTTGACCGGATGGTTGGCGCCGTGATGGCCCTGATGCATCTTCTCGGTCTTGCCGCCGAGCGCCAGCGCCAGCATCTGGTGGCCGAGACAGATGCCGAACACCGGGAGATCGGTTTTCAGCAGGTTCTGGATGACCGGCACGGCATATTCGCCCGTCGCTTCCGGATCGCCGGGGCCATTGGACAGGAAGATGCCGTCCGGCTGTATGGCTAGGATCTCTTCCGCGCCGGTCTTGGCGGGCACGACGGTGACCTTGGCGCCGAGGCCCGCGAGCAGGCGCAGGATGTTTCGCTTGACGCCATAGTCGATGGCCACGACATGCAGCGACGGCTCGTCCTGCTCGCCGAAGCCTTTGTTCCAGGCCCAGGGCGTCTCGCGCCAGACCGAGGATTGACCCGAGGTGACCTCCTTGGCGAGGTCCAGCCCGATAAGGCCCGACCAGGCGGCGGCGCGCCGCTTCAGGTCGTCGAGGTCGAAAACGCCATCCGGTGCATGGGCGATGACGGCATTGGGCATGCCTTTCTCGCGGATCAGCACCGTGAGAGCGCGAGTGTCGATCCCCGAAAGCGCGACGATGCCGCGCCTCTTCAGCCATTGATCGAGATGCCCGGCTGCCCGGTAATTGGAGGGGTCGGTGACATTGGCCTTGAAGATCGCGCCGACGGCGCCCGCGCGGGCAGCCGGATGCAAATCCTCGATATCCTCGCTGTTGGTGCCGACATTGCCGATATGCGGGAAGGTGAAGGTGACGATCTGGCCGGCATAGGAGGGGTCGGTAAGGATCTCCTCGTACCCGGTCAGGGCGGTGTTGAAGCAGACTTCGGCGACCGCCGATCCGGTGGCGCCGAGGCCGCGGCCTTCGATCACCGTGCCGTCGGCGAGCACCAGAAGGGCGGTCGGCTTTTCGGTGGCCCAAGGGGCGGTCGTGGCCATGGCGGCACTCCTAGAGGCGGCTTCCGGATCATCCCGTTGCAGGGGACGATCCGCGCAGCAAACGACGCGCGGCGGCGAATTCGCGAGCCTGCGCGCAACCAAAGTTTCAGTTCATGCGAGGCTCAGTACATAGGGGATAGCGCCAAAGCGGTCAATGACGCTTCCTCCGAGCGGAATCGATTTGTTTAGCCGAGCAAAATCAATGGTTTGCGGCGATTTGCCTTGAGCGTCCGGCGAAGCTATTGTCCGCCGCGATCGAAGGAGAAGCATCATGCGCGAGAAAATCGCCGAATCCATGAAGAGCGCGATGAAGGCGCAGGACAAGCATCGGCTGCCGACGCTCAGGCTGATCCAGGCCGCCATCCACGACCGCGACATCGCCAATCGCGGCGCGGGCAAGCCGGCGGCGAGCGAGGAAGAGATCCTGCAGATCCTTTCCAAGATGGTGAAGCAGCGCGAAGAATCGGCCAAAGCCTTCGAGGACGGCAAGCGGCCGGAACTGGCGGCGCAGGAGCGCGGCGAGATGGAGATCATCCGCGAGTTCCTGCCGGCACAGCTCGAGGATGTGGCGATCACGGCGGCGGCGCGCGAGGCGATCGCGGCGACGGGTGCCGCCAGCCAGAAGGACATGGGCAAGGTGATCGGCGCGCTGAAGCAGAAATATGCCGGCCAGATGGATTTCGCCAAGGCGAGCGCCATAATCAAGGGGCTGCTCCAGTAGAAGACCGGCTCAGTTCTTGCAGATCGGCACCGGCTGCGGCGGCGGTGCCGGATGGTCTTTCTTGTACAGCGCGATTATCGGCTCGAGGGTCTTCTTCGGCCAGAACTTCGGAGAGCCGATTTCCTTCAGGCAGGATGCGTTCCAATAGACGCCCGCAGCCGACAGCGCTTGGCCGGCGGCCTTTGCGCGCGCCACAGCGGCGATGTCGCGCGATTCAGGATAGATGTAGAGCGTGGTCGGGTTGTTCTTCACCAACGGGATGATCTGCTCGGCATCGGCCGGCGACCAGCTGGTGCAGCCATTGCTGCGGCCGCCGGCATAATTCACCAGCTTGCCGAACGGGACGAAGCCGTCATGGTCGGCGTAGGAGCTGTTCGGATCTTTCCGCAGGCACATGCCCCTGAGCAAGGCTGCCGGATGGCCGCCGATCACGCGCTGCCTGGCGTTCGCCGCTTCGCCTTCGCCATCGAACTGGATGAAGGTACGCATGAACACCGCGTTCTGCGCACCGACGCGATAATAGCCCTTGAAGGACGTCTTGGTCTCGGCGGTCATGTAGGCTCCGCCTGCCGTCAGCTCCGAGTCCATCGCGTTGCCGAAGTTTTTCGCGCAACGCCTGCCATTGGAGAAATCGGCAACGCCTTTGAGATTGCGACCGCCGCCATGGCCCGAAGAAACCGCTCGAAAGAGCTGCTTGGCCTCGCAGATGATATAGTAGCGTTGGCCAAGCACACTGTTGCCCAGGTCGCCGGGCCGCGTTGCATCCATGGCGAAGTAGCAGGGGTTGCTGACCGAACCTTCACTGACCTTCTTCTGGTAGAGGGCGCGCGCCCGCTCCAGCACGACCTGCGAGATCTGACCTTCGTTGTCGCCGACATGGCGCTGCAGCCAGTCCGGAATGTTCGATGGGCGCAACGCCGCGAACGAGCCGACCGATGCCGTCAGAGCGGCGAGGACGAAGAGGACGGCGGCACCAAGCGGAACAGATATCAACCGCACCGGATTAATCCCCCCTCGAACTGGTATCGCTTGTGGTGAATCACCTGCGCCAATCATAAGAGCATAGCGCCGATGGGCGAAACACTTCTTGTGTCTAGTGCGATCTGCCGAAGCTGGCGCATCTGCGATTTTCGACAGGCAAGAAGTTGGCTACTATCTGATTCCGGCGCGCCCACGCCTCCTCCCTCCGTTGGGAAAGCATTGTTCATGCAGGGCATTCGATCGCTAAACCGACTGTTCGAGCATCGGCATAAGGAGGGATTGCGAAGACTGCTCGCAATAGGAGGTTTTTTGATGCGGCTTTCCGCACCCGTCTATCATCTGAAGCGCCAGGCGAGGTTGCTGTCGCGCAAGGAAAATGTTCCCCTTCATGAGGCGCTTGACCGCATGGCCTTCAAGGAAGGCTTTGGCAGCTGGAGCCTGCTTGCGGCGAAAGCCGCCGAGGCCGCACCCGCCGGGAGGCTGCTGGCGCAACTGATACCCGGCGACATGGTCCTCGTTGCGGCCCGGCCGGGTCAGGGCAAGACGCTGATGAGCCTCGAACTCGCCGTGGCGGCCATGAAGCAGGGCAGTCGCGCCGTATTCTTCACCCTGGAATACATGCATGCCGATATCCTCGACCGGTTCCGCGACATCGGCGTCGACCCTGCCGTTTTCGACCATCTGTTCGAGTTCGACAATTCCGACGCCATCAGCGCCGCCTACATCATCGAGGCGTAAGGGTCGGCGCCGCGCGGCACGCTGGCGGTGATCGACTATCTGCAACTGCTCGACCAGAAGCGCGAAGATCCCGAGCTCATGGTCCAGATACGCGCCCTGAGATCATTTGCCCGGGAACGCGGGCTGGTGCTGGTCTTCATCTCCCAGGTCGACCGGTCATACGATGCGTCCAGGAAGCCTTTTCCCGACCTTGACGATGTCCGGCTGCCGAACCCACTCGATTTATCGCTCTTCGACAAGATGTGCTTCCTCAACAAGGGCGAAATCCGCTTTCAGTCAGCTTGAGGGCGATCCTGACCGGGGCTATGCCTGCCGATCTCGCAAAGGACACGGCTTCATGGTCGAACTCGTCAAACCAGCGCTCGAGCATCTGCCATCCTACAAGGCGGCGCTGGAGCGCGGCTGGTCGCCGGACAATGTGCGGCTGCTGGAGGCTACGCGCGAGCAGCTCGAGGCCATTGAAGAAGATCCGGTGGCATTTCTCGCCGACCTGGACGACCCCGAGGCGAAAGGGTCGCCGATCGCGCTGCCGGACGGCACGACAGTGCCGCGTCTGCCGGGCTTCCGGCGCTGGATCTGGGACGGCGAGGCCGCCGGCTCGATCGGGCTTCGCTGGCAGAAGGGCACGTCGGCACTGCCGCCGCACGTGCTCGGCCACATCGGCTATGCCGTGATGCCATGGAAGAAGGGGCGCGGCTATGCCACCGAAGCGCTGCGGCTGATGCTTCACGAGGCAAGGGCGGTCGGTCTCGACTATGTCGAGATCACCACGGATCTCGACAATCTTGCATCCCAGAAGGTGGTGCTCGCCAATGGCGGCATTCTCGTCGGGCGGTTCGCCAAAGTCGCCGCCTATGGTGGCGCGGAGAGCCTCAAGTACCGGATCGACCTTTAGGTCTCAAGGCAAGCGAACTTGAGAACCTTATTCGCCGGGCCTGGCCAGTCTTCCTTCTGCGGCCTTGTAGTAGAACTGGCTCGCGACAAGCCAGCCTTTCAGCGGCCTGAGCGGCGGAATGCAGGTCGCAAGGATGATCGGCACCGAAACGAAGGCGTGGAACCACATGGATGGCTCGAACGTCACCTGCGCCCAGACGGCGAACAGGACGGAGGGCACGCAGGCAAAGCAGATGACGAAGAAGGCGGGTCCGTCGGCCGGATCGGCAAAAGAATAGTCGAGCCCGCAGACTTCGCATTTCGGCGCCAGCTTCAGAAATCCGTCGAACAGCCGGCCCTCTCCGCAACGCGGGCATCGCCCGCGGATGCCGACCCGCCAGGGTTCGAGGTGGGGATAGTGCGCGTCGTGCATGGTCATCACTCCAGGACCTCGCATGCATTCGATCGGCCTTGAGGTCACGCATACATACTAATATGATTATTGTATGCATACAATGCGACAAAATGTATGGATGCCGGTGGCATGAACAGTGAAGGGGACCTCAGCTGGCTTTCTCCCTTGGCGGAAGACTCACGACCGCTCTATCTCAAGATCGTCGAGGCGCTTGCGGCTGCCCGCTCGATCGGGCGGCTGCAACCGGGGGACAGGCTGCCGCCGCAGCGAGAGCTTGCCCGCTTCCTTGGCGTGGATCTGACCACGGTCACCCGGGCGTTCACCGAAGCCCGCCGCAGGAACCTGATCGATGCAACGACCGGTCGCGGCACCTTCGTCACCCCCGGCGAGCCGGAAGAGCCGATCCTCGATCTGAGCATGAACATTCCGCCGGCGCCTTCGGGCCTCAGCCTGCCGGCATTGATCCGGAGTGGCATCGAGGGACTGCTCAAACGTTCCAGCGCCGAAGCACTGCTTTCCTACCATCCCGGCCCGGGTTCTCCCGCCGAACGCGCCGCTGGCTCGTTTTGGCTTGCCACAGCCGGCGACAGGTTGCCTGTCGAGCGCGTTGCTGTTGGTTCGGGGGCGCAGGCGCTGCTCGCCGCCGTCCTTCTGTCGCAAACCCGCGAGGGCGATACGATCCTCACGGACGCGCTGACCTATCCCGGCCTGATCGAGCTGGCGCAGGCCACGGGGCGAAAGCTGGCTGGGGCGGGCCGCGACGATGACGGCATGCGCCCCGACTATCTGGAGGAAGCGGCGCGACGATACGGCGCCCGCGTTCTCTATCTCAACGCGACACTTCACAATCCGACCACGCTCACCATGCCGGCGGGCCGGCGCCGGGACCTGGTTCGGATGGCGGGCAGGCTTGGCCTGGTGATCGTCGAGGACGATCCCTACAGTCCACTGCAGACCACTTCAGCGCCAGCCTTCCTCAGGCTGGCGCCGGAGCGGACATTCCATGTGGCTACATTGGCGAAATGCATCTCGCCATTTCTGCGCACGGCGTTCCTGGCGGCGCCTGACGCGAAATCCGTCGAGCGGATCGCGGCGACAATCCGGGGCACCACCATGATGGCGCCGCCGCTGATGACGGGGCTCGCCTGCGAGTGGGTGCGAAGCGGCCTGGCCGGCGAGATCACCGCCGCGGTGCGTGCCGAAGCAGAGGCCAGGCAGACGATCGCGCGCAAGATCCTGCCGGCCGGTTTCGCCTCGACGGAATCAAGCCTGCATCTTTGGTATCCGCTGGATGCGCGATTGCGTTCATCGGATATCGCCGAGATCGCACGCCGTCGCGGATTGGCCCTCAGCCCGGCGGAAGAGTTCTCCGCCGGGCCCAGTGCCGCTGATGGCTTGCGGCTGGCGTTGGGTGCCGCATCCAGCCACGAAAGGCTGGAGGAGGGGCTTCACAGTTTGGTGTCGATCCTGTCGGGCGGCTCTGGCTCCTTGCGTCCTCACGTCTGAGGCGGCAGAGCGGCACGCCAAGGCTCTATTCCGCCGCAGCCGGCAACGGCGGCGTCGCCCGGCTGCGCCATTCCCAAGCCTGCGAGGCAAGCGCGACCGCCAGGGCCACCAGCATGGCAAGCGCGCCGGCGACCGGCAGGCTGCGATAGCCAAGACCGGCATTGAGCATCGCAGCGCCCAGCGAGGCAGCGAGCGCGATGCCGACATTGAAGCCCGAGGGAATCAACGACGAGGCAAGGTTCGAGGCGTCTGCCGTCCAGGCCAGGATCCGGGTCTGGATCGGCGCGCCGATGGCGAAGTTGAGGCCGCCCCATATGACGATCGCGACGATCATCGGCACCGGGTAGGGACTGACCGCATAGATGACGCCAAGCATTACCGCCTGCAGGAAAAGCATGGCGATCAGCGACGGCATCAGCTTCCAGTCGGCAAGCTTGCCGCCCAAGAGAACGCCGATCGTCGCGCCGACGCCGTTGAGCAGCAGCACAAACGGGATCAGGCTTTCGTGGAGGCCGGTGACTTCGAGCAGCGTCGGCGTGATGTAGGTGAAGAGGCCGAACTGGCCGATCATCAACATCAGCATCAGGATGAGCGAGGTCCAGACCTGCTGACGCCCCAACACGCGCACCTCGCGCGCGAGGCCGGCGGGTCGGTTGGCGGCGCCTGCCGTGCGGGGCAGCAGCGCAAGCATGGCAACGATCGCGATGACGCCCAGCGCGCACATCACCCAGAAGGTCGCCCGCCAGCCCCAGAGACCGCCGATCGCGGTGCCGGCCGGAACGCCGATAACATTGGAGACGGTCAATCCAGAGAGGATGACCGCGACCGCCCGGCCGCGCTGGTCCTCGCGCACCAGGCCGACCGCGACCACCATGGCGACGCCGAAATAGCAGCCATGCGCCACTGCAGTGGCAATGCGCAGGAGAAGCATCGAGGTGAAATCGGGCGCCAGCGCGCAAGCGGCCTGGCCAAGAGTGAAGGCAATGGTCAGGGCGATGAGCAGCGACTTTCGCGAGACCCTGCTGGTTGCGAGCGCCAGGAGCGGACCACCAACGGCGATGCCGCAGGCATAGCCGGAGACGAGATAGCCGGCGGTGGGCACGGAAACACTCAGACCCTGCGCTACCTCCGGCAGCACGCCGGCGATGACGAATTCAGTCGTGCCGAAAGCGAAGGCGGCAATGAACAGGGCAATGAGGGGCAGCATGGCGCGGACAGCGATCCTGAATGAGCTGGCCTCAAATCACGGATGGACCCTACGGGCAATGCAGAAATTGTCGATGCCGCTTTAGGTTTTCTTGACCGGGTTGGGCAGTGGTCTCGACTGGCCCTCTTCGTGCCGTACGGGCGCTCAGTCGGAGCCGTCATCAATCTCACCGTCACCTAGCCGACGGATGCGAGGATTGAACGAAGGCTAATTGTGTGCGGGCCGGTCGGTCGATGCTAGCTCGCCTTCAGCGATGCTAGCTCGCCTTCAGCCGCGAGCCGCCGAGCAGCCCGCGCTCCTCCAGCACCGGGTAGGCCATGGAGGCGAGCAGCGAATTGATCTGCTTGAGGTCGCGGATGGTGTCGAGA
>NZ_RZSF01000287.1:0-8737 GCF_004023325.1 Mesorhizobium sp. M1A.F.Ca.ET.072.01.1.1
ACAACACGTTCACGCAAATCGAGCGAATAGGGCTTGGGCATGGCAAATCACCTCCACAAGGAAGTGAATCACAAACCTTACATCAGCGGAATCCTTCGCGATTCAATCTGATGGTCCGACGCTCTAGGCCGCGCGTGAGCCTTCGGAGGTAGTGGGGTGCAGAAAACGCGTCAGGGGGCCTATTTCGTTCACCTGTCGCGCGCCTGTCGAGCGGCGGCACTCGACAAAAGCCGCCGGTGAACAATTCCTGGGACCTTCGCCCCTTGTCGAAGTTCGGTCGCTGGGCGGCGCTGTTGCGTCGGGATGGCATATCGCCCCATTGGAAAGGGCTGACTGATCAGAGGAGACCCGACAAAAGAGCCCGTCCCTTACCGTTGAAACGATGTCGGGGACGGATGCAGTATTGCCTACGCGAGGACCGCCTCAGCTAAAGAAGCCGCTGAATGGGTGACCGGCCGCCACGTACAGGACCGGCGAGTCGAGACCCAATGGGTTCGCGTCACCGACGACACCAATCGAGCGGTCTACAAATTTGCTCCAGATAGGAAAAGCCCGCCGCCGAGAGGGACCGGGCCCCTCACTTCTTAGCCGCCCGCGGCGCAAAGATTTCAATTCCCAACATCTCTCGCCGTGCGACTACGGGGGCCGGCAGAAGGCAAACGGCGATGTAAAAACACGCAATAGAAAATTGCGATGAAAATAGAGGCAGAAGCCCAAAATTTGACAACGCCTTAAAACGGAAGCGGCCGTTGAAAACTTGAGTTGAAAATTATAACCAACTGTAACTGATCGATTTTTTTGCCCGGCACTTTGGACTGTCAGGTTTGGCACGTCGCTTGCACCGCAATGTTGCAATGCAAAACAACCAGCTTGGGAGTGTGCAATATGAGGGGCAATTTCTCGACAATAACAAAAATGTTTTCGGCCGGCGTGATCGCTGCCGGCCTGTCGATATCGGCTCCCGCCAGAGCGGCCGACGACACGATCAAGGTCGGCATCCTCCATTCGCTCTCGGGGACCATGGCGATTTCGGAGACGACGCTGAAGGACGTCATGCTGATGCTGATCGAGGAGCAGAACGCTAAGGGCGGCCTGCTCGGCAAGAAGCTCGAGGCGGTTGTCGTCGATCCGGCCTCCAACTGGCCGCTGTTTGCCGAAAAGGCGCGCGAGCTGATCTCCAAGGACAAGGTCGCGGCGGTCTTCGGCTGCTGGACCTCGGTGTCGCGCAAATCGGTGTTGCCGGTGTTCTCGGAGCTCGACAACATC
The DNA here is from genome assembly GCF_004023325.1 of Mesorhizobium sp. M1A.F.Ca.ET.072.01.1.1. Classification (NCBI taxonomy): domain Bacteria; kingdom Pseudomonadati; phylum Pseudomonadota; class Alphaproteobacteria; order Hyphomicrobiales; family Phyllobacteriaceae; genus Mesorhizobium; species Mesorhizobium sp. M1A.F.Ca.ET.072.01.1.1. The sequence goes on from NZ_RZSF01000287.1 coordinate 1,267, forward strand.
CTGTTCTACCCCGTCCAGTATGAGGGCGAGGAAAGCGAGCGCAACGTCTTTTACACGGGTGCTGCCCCCAACCAGCAGGCCATTCCGGCCGTCGACTACCTGATGAGCGCCGATGGCGGCTCGGTGAAGCGCTGGGTGCTCGAAGGCACCGACTATGTCTACCCGCGCACCACCAACAAGATCCTCGAAGCCTATCTGAAGTCGAAGGGCGTGCCGGCCGAGGACATCATGGTCAACTACACGCCGTTCGGCTTCTCCGACTGGCAGACCGAAGTCTCGGCGATCAAGAAGTTCGGCTCGGCCGGCAAGAAGACGGCCGTGATCTCGACCGTCAACGGCGACGCCAACGTGCCGTTCTACAAGGAACTGGGCAACCAGGGCATCAAGGCCGAGGACATTCCAGTCATGGCCTTCTCAGTCGGCGAGGAAGAACTGGCCGGTCTCGACACCGGACCGCTGGTCGGCCACCTCGCCGCCTGGAACTATTTCGAGAGCGTCGACACGCCCGAGAACAAGAAGTTCATCGACGACTGGCACAAGTTCATAAAGAACGACAAGCGCACGACCAACGACCCGATGGAAGCCCACTATATCGGCTTCAACATGTGGGTGAAGGCAGTCGAGAAGGCCGGCACTACCGATCCGGACAAGGTCATCGACGCCATGGTCGGCGTCTCGGTGCCGAACCTGACCGGCGGCTATTCGACGATGATGCCGAACCATCATATCACGAAGCCGGTGCTCATCGGCGAGATCCAGGCCGACGGCCAGTTCGAGACCGTCTCGCAAACGCCCGGCCTTGTGATGGGCGACGAATGGTCCGACTACCTGCCCGATTCCAAGAACCTGATCTCCGATTGGCGCGCGCCGCTCAGTTGCGGCAACTTCAACGTCGCCACCGGCAAGTGCGGCGGCAAGGGCACCAACTGATCCTCCCAGGTCTGTCGGGTCGCCGCGTGGCCCCGCGATCCGAGACCGCGGCCCGGGCGGGCCTTCGCGTCCCGCCCGGGCAGAAACCTCAAACGTTCGAGATCCGCTGAAGCTGATGATCCTGTTGCGCGCGATTGGCTTGACGCTGCTGCTGACGATGGCAAGCCTGCTGCCGTCGAAGGCAGGCGAGGCAGATCTTCGCGCGGCAATAGCCAAGTTCGCTACAGCGACTAATTTCTCGGCCACGGAAGCCATCGTGCGCGAGCTCGCGACCAGCGGCGATCCGGCCGTCGAAAGGCCGCTGTCGGCGCTCGCCGACGGCAACCTCTATATTCGCAAAGCCGATTCGCAGGTCTTCATCGGCAAGGACGCGGCGAGCGGTGTCGAACTGCTCGATCCTTTCAGCGGCGACAAGTCCGCCGATGCCGCCAAGGCCGATCTCACCAAGATCAAGGTCAACAACGGTCTTCGCCGCGCTATACGCGACGCGCTGGGGACGCTGACGCTGCGCGCCAAGGACGCGAGCGTGCGCCTTGCCGCCGCCGCGACCATGTTCAAGACGCCCGACGCGGCGAATATCGAACCGCTCGATGCCGCGATCGCTGCTGAGACCGACCCAGCCGTCAAGACGATGTTCGTGCAGGCGCGCGCGGCGTCGGTTCTGGTTTCCGACAAGCCGGAAGCCGACAAGCTCGCCGCCATCTCGGCCATCGCGGCGCGCGGCGACCGCGATGCGCTTTCCCTGCTGACCTCCGTTGAGGCTGGCGCGCAGGGAGCGGTCAAGAACTTGGCAACCGCCGCGATCGGCCATATCAATTCGACGCTGGCATTGTGGGATGCCGGCCAGAACATCTGGTACGGCATATCACTCGGATCGGTGCTGCTGCTCGGCGCTATCGGTCTCGCCATCACCTTTGGTGTCATGGGCGTCATCAACATGGCGCATGGCGAGATGGTGATGCTCGGCGCCTACACCACCTTCGTCGTCCAGCAGGTGATCCGCACGTCGTTTCCGAGCCTCTTCGACTGGTCGCTGGTCATCGCGCTGCCGCTCGCCTTCCTGGTCTCGGCGCTGGTCGGCCTCGTCATCGAGCGCGGCGTCATCCGCTTCCTCTACGGCCGGCCGCTGGAGACGCTTCTTGCCACATGGGGCGTCTCGCTGATCCTGCAGCAGGCGGTGCGCACCGTCTTCGGCCCGACGAACCAGGAGGTCGGCAATCCGTCCTGGATGTCGGGATCGTTCGACATCGGTCAATTGGCCATCACCTGGAACCGGCTGTGGATACTGGTGTTCGCGCTGCTGGTGTTCGGTGTGCTGCTCTACGTCATGAAGCGAACGCCCTGGGGCCTGCAGATGCGTGCCGTCACCGCCAATCGGCGCATGGCCGCATCCATGGGCATCAGGACACCTTGGGTCGACGCGCTGACTTTCGCGCTCGGCTCCGGTATCGCCGGGATCGCCGGCGTGGCGCTCAGCCAGATCGACAACGTCTCGCCCAATCTCGGCCGCGGCTACATTATCGACAGTTTCATGGTCGTGGTCTTCGGTGGCGTCGGCAATCTCTGGGGCACGCTGGTCGGCGCCTTCTCGCTCGGCATCCTCAACAAGTTCCTCGAGCCGTACGCCGGCGCGGTGCTTGGCAAGATCGTCGTGCTGGTACTGATCATCCTGTTCATCCAGAAGCGGCCGCGCGGCCTGTTCGCGCTGAAGGGCAGGGCGGTGGAAGCATGATCACGCAGCGCTTCTTCGGCGCCGACCGGCGCATCGCGATCGCCATCCTCGTCCTGCTGGCGGCGGCCGCCATCGTGCCGCTGCTAAACCTCGCGCTGTCGCCTCAAAGCGCTTTCTACATTCCGCCTTACATCGTCTCTTTGGTCGGGAAATATCTCTGCTACGCGCTGCTGGCGCTCGCGCTCGATCTGGTCTGGGGCTATTGCGGCATCCTTTCGCTCGGCCACGGCGCCTTCTTCGGGCTCGGCGGCTATGCGATGGGCATGTATCTGATGCGTCAGATCGGCTCGCGCGGCGTCTATGGCAATCCCATCCTGCCGGACTTCATGGTGTTCCTGAACTACAAGGAACTGCCCTGGTTCTGGCACGGCTTCGACCATTTCTGGTTCGCGGTGCTGATGGTGCTGGCCGTGCCGGGCCTGCTTGCCTTCGTATTCGGCTGGTTCGCCTTCCGCAGCCGCGTCACCGGCGTCTATCTCTCGATCATCACCCAGGCGATGACCTATGCGCTGCTGCTTGCCTTCTTCCGCAACGACATGGGTTTCGGAGGCAATAACGGCCTGACCGATTTCAAGGACATCCTCGGCTTCAACATCCAGGCCGACGCGACGCGCTCGGCGCTGTTTTCGGCAAGCGCCGTGACGCTGGCGTTCGCCGTCTTTGTCACCGCGGCGATCGTGCGCTCCAAATACGGCAAGCTGCTGATGGCGGTGCGCGACGCCGAAAGCCGCACCCGCTTCCTCGGCTGGCGGGCCGAGAATGTAAAACTCTTCGCCTTCAGCGTCTCGGCCGTCATGGCCGGCATCGCCGGCGCGCTCTACGTGCCGCAGGTCGGCATCATTAATCCCAGCGAGTTCGAGCCCGCCAATTCGATCGAAGTGGTGATCTGGACCGCCGTCGGCGGGCGCGGCACCATCGTCGGCCCGATTATCGGCGCGCTCCTGGTCAATGCCGGCAAATCCTGGTTCACCGGCGTGCTGCCTGAATTCTGGCTATTCGCGCTTGGCGGGTTGTTCGTCGCCGTAACGCTGTTCCTGCCCAAGGGCGTGGTCGGCATGTGGGATAGCTGGCGCGGCAAGGCCAGGGCGCTGCGCGCGGCCTCGCTCGCCGCGAAAGCCGGCATCGACCCGCCGGAAGCGCAGCCGAAGATCGAGCGCTCGGCGGCGAGAACGCCGGGCGCGTGGTCGGCCAACGGCCCCGAACCGCAGCCGGCGGAGTAAGCGACCATGAGCAAGTCGAACACCATCCTCTATCTGGACGGCGTCTCGGTCTCCTTCGACGGCTTTCGCGCCATCAACAACCTGTCGCTGGTGCTCGACAAGGGCGAGATGCGCGCCATCATCGGACCCAACGGCGCCGGCAAGACGACGATGATGGATATTGTCACCGGCAAAACGCGGCCGGACGAGGGCGAGGTATTCTTCGACGGTCGGGTCGATCTCACCAGGCATGACGAAGCCGAGATCGCCATGATGGGCATCGGCCGCAAGTTCCAGAAGCCGACCGTCTTCGAGAGCCACAGCGTCGAGGACAATCTGATGCTGGCGCTGAAGGGGCCGCGCTCGATCTTACCAGCGCTCTTCCATCGCGGCTCGCCGAGCGGGGCCAGGCGCATCGACGCCATCCTCGGCATCATCCGCCTCGGCGACAAGCGCGGGGAGGTCGCCGCCAATCTCAGCCATGGCCAGAAGCAGTGGCTGGAGATCGGCATGCTGCTGGCACAAGACCCGAAGCTGCTCCTCGTCGACGAGCCGGTCGCCGGCATGACCGACGCGGAGACCGAGGAGACGGCGCGCCTGCTCAAGGACATCGCCCGCGACCATTCGGTGGTCGTCGTCGAGCACGACATGCATTTCGTGCGCGAGCTCGGCGTCAAGGTCACCTGCCTGCACGAGGGCTCGGTGCTGTCGGAAGGCACGCTCGATTTCGTTTCGGCCGACGAACGCGTCGTCGAAGTCTATCTGGGGCGCTGAGCATGATCTGGCGGGTCTCGTTGCATCGTTTCGACCTTTCCTTCCTCAGGTGCTGGAGACGGGGCTGACCATGCTCGAAGTCTCCAACGCCACGCTCCATTACGGTGCCGCCCAGGCGCTGCGCGGCGTTTCGCTGAAAGCGGGCGCGGGCAAGATCACCTGCGTACTCGGCCGCAACGGCGTCGGCAAGACCAGTTTGATGAGATCGATCGTCGGCCATCATAGGCTGACGAGCGGAAGTGTTGCCTTCGAGGGGAAAGCGCTCGAGCGGAGCGCGGCGTATGACCGCGCCCGGTCGGGCATCGCATTCGTGCCGCAGGGCAGGGAAATCTTTCCCCTGCTTACGGTGCGCGAAAATCTGGAATCGGGGTTCGCACCGCTGAAGCGCGCCGACCGCAACGTTCCAGCTCATGTCTTCGAGCTGTTTCCAGGGTTGAAGCAGACGCTCGGCCGCCGCGCCGGCGACTTGTCCGGCGGCCAGCAGCAGCAGCTCGCCATAGGCCGCGCGCTGGTGATGCGGCCGAAGCTGCTCGTGCTCGACGAGCCGACCGAAGGCATCCAGCCATCAATCATCAAAGACATCGGCCGCGCCATCCGCTATCTGCGCGACCAGGCGGGGATCGCGGTGCTTCTGGTCGAGCAGTATCTGGATTTCTGCCGCGAGCTTGCCGACGAGGTCAACATCATGGACCGCGGCCAGATCGTGCATACCGGCCCTGCCGAGGATCTGGACAGGCCCGATGTACGCAAGCTCCTTACTGTCTAGGTTCAGTCGTCATCCTTTGGCCGAAGCGCCGCAAAACAATGTCGTTTCGATGGAAAGTCCGTAGAAGCGCGCCATGTTCTGCGCGGCATCCTGCGTTCGACATTAAGCCGATAGGGCTGAGCAAAGCATGAAATAAGAACCGCCGATCGGGGAATGCTCGTACAACGACATTTATAAATCGCTTGTCGCGCAGCGCCCACCCGCTCCAATCCGCGGCCGCGGTTTGCTGGGGGCGAACTTCCGTCTCAGCCATCCGAAAGCGACCTTCTGCTCACCCAACACGCCGTCATTCGAACAGATGGAAGCTCCCTTCTTGCGCGTCAAAGGACGCCTGGCGCCCAGGTGATCGACTCGCCTCGTCAGGCTCCGTGATTGAAGCGATCTATCTTAAAATCGTCGAGGGGCGTTTCGCAGTCACCAGTCGTGATAAGCTCGGCCATGGCGTCGCCGACACCCGGACCGAGCTGGAAGCCGTGCCCGCTGAAGCCGAAGGCGTGGAACAGGCCCGGCGTTGTCGCCGAGCGTCCCATGACCGGCAGCATGTCGCGGACATAGCCTTCGCAGCCGGACCAGGTGCGGATGACCGCGACCTGGGCGATCGCCGGCAACAGCCGCGCGACGGCCCGCAATTGCGTCGGCAGGCGCATGGGGTCGGCGGTCGCATGGCCCGGATCGAGGTCGACCGGCACCCTTTCGGCGGCGCCGCCGAAGACGATGTTGCCGCGCTCGACCTGACGCAGATAGGCGCCATAGTCCTTGTCGCGCGTCCAGATGCCGACCACCGGCAGGATCCGGTGCGGCAGTGGCTCGGTCACGCCCATTTGTGGACCGCGGGCATCGAGCGGGACCTCTTCGCCGAACAGCGCGGCGACGCGCGCGCCCCAGGCGCCGGCGGTGTTGAGCAGGCCTTCTGCGGCGAAAGCGCCTTTTGAACTGGCGACAAGGAAACCGGAGTCGGTCCGCTCGATCTTTTCGACCCGAGCTTCGTCGATGATTTTCGCGCCCAGCTTGCGGGCGGCCTCGGCGAAGGCCGGCGCGATCAGCCGCGGATTGCCGCTGCCGTCATGCGGAGAGAACGACGCCGCGATCGCGTCGGGGCCGAGGCCGGGAAAACGTGCGCGGATCTCGCGCGGGCTGAGCTGCTCCAGCTCGAGTCCCCAGGGACGCGCACCCTCGGCATAGCTGCGCATGTCGGCGAGACTGCCTTCATCGAAGATCAGCCGGACGTGACCGGTGGCGCGGAATTCCACATCGCACCCCAGCATTTTTTCGGCCTCGCCCCACAGCCGGAGCGAGCGGTGGGCCAGCGGAAGCTGCGACAGATGACGCCCCGTGCGCCGGATGTTGCCGAAGGAGGCGACGGTTGCTCCACTGCCGATCCGGTTGCGCTCAATCAGCGTCACGCGGGCGCCGCGCCTGGCCAGGAAATAGGCGCAAGCCGTCCCCATCAGGCCGCCGCCCAGCACGATCACATCCATTGTCGTTCCTTAGCGCAGAGGGCTGATCCGGATCCATCTTGTCGGCGCCGCGGCAATGCGTCAAAGATGGCTTTGGATAAAAGCCATAAGTTTTACCTATGGAGTAGGAATGCGGGCCCGGCAGCTCGAAGTGTTCATCGCCGTCATGCGCGCGGGCACCGTGACCGCCGCGGCGCGAATGCTGAACATCTCCCAGCCCGCGCTCAGCCAGATATTGCTCCACACTGAGGACGAGCTCGGCTTCACGCTGTTCGAGCGGGTCAAGGGCAGGCTGCGGCCGACCCCTGAGGCGCTCGAGATCTTTCCCGATGCCGAGAGGCTGTCGGCGGGGCTCGACGGCCTGCGCCGCAAGACCACCGATCTGCGTCTCGGTCGGACCGGACTGGTGCGGGTCGCCGCCTCGCCGCCGCCGGCCATGGCGATATTGCCGCGCGCCTTCACCGCATTTCGGGCCCAGCATCCCGACATGCTGCTGCGTTCCCATAGCGCGCCGATCGCCGCGATTGTAGACATGCTGCGCGCCGGCGATGCCAGCCTCGGCGTGGCCATGGATGACCGCCTGCCTCCCGATATCGAGGCCGAGGTGATCGGC
>NZ_RZSF01000288.1:0-8656 GCF_004023325.1 Mesorhizobium sp. M1A.F.Ca.ET.072.01.1.1
CTGTTCTACCACCTGACCGAATCGACGCTTGAGGAAGCCCTGCCGGGCCTGCTCGAGCGCAGTGTCGAGCGCGGCTGGCGCGCGGTCGTGCAGACCGGCACGGAGGAACGGCGGGACGCGCTCGACCAGCATTTGTGGACGTTTCGCGACGACTCCTTCCTCGCGCACGCCACCGACCGCGAAGTCTATCCGGCCGAGCAGCCGATCCTGCTCACCACGGGGGAGGGCAACCCCAACGCTGCCCAGATCCGCTTCCTGGTCGATGGTGCGCACCCGCCCGAGCTTTCGGGCTACGAGCGCGCCGTCTTCCTGTTCGACGGCCACGACGCGGCGCAGCTCGAAGGCGCGCGCAGCCACTGGAAGACGATGAAGGAAGCCGGCCACGCGGTGACCTACTGGCAGCAAACGCCCGACCGTCGCTGGGAGCGCAAGGCGTGAGGGTGATCAGCGGTCGCTCATCGTTGTCTTGTTGATTTTCGTGCCGGGCGGAAGGTCCTTCACCTGTCGGTGGATTTGGCCGGCGATATGCACTTTGACCCTGAAGAAGTCTTCTTGATTTGCTCGACGGACATTTCCCCACCGAGCACGGGTGGCGTTTCAAAGTCGTAACATTCGCCGGCGGCAGGCGCGCTACATCAGCGATGCGGTGGCCATGCGATTTTTGGCGGTATTCGGCTTCTTGTCGCCGACATACTCAACATTCGTATCGATGAGGCGGTCGCTGTCGATGCCAATCGCGGTCATGATGTCCATGATCGCCTTGATCCGTTGCTTGGCCAGGTCCTTGTTCGTCTTTGCCGCATTGGCGCCCGTGATCTCCTTGGCGGCCAATGCCGTCAGTTCCACGTTGCAACGCGAATCCTTGATGCTGTTGGCGAACTTCTCGAGGTCGCGTTTGACCGGGGGTGAAATCACCGAGGATCTGCTGTCGAAGAAGAGGGCGACCTGGGCAGGGCTTCGCTTTTCATACTGCCGGCAGGAGATCCCTTGCTTCGGCAAGGTATACAGGATAGCGCTCCGCGCCTGGTTCTTATCGCTGGCGCTATCGTCGACCCAATGAGAAAGCGCCAGCACCATTTCGGGCTTGACGCCCTGCGCTTTCAGAAACGCGCGTGTGGCGTTCAGCCTTTGGCCGGCAATGCTGTCCGCCTTGTCGTACGCGCCTTCCTTGCTGGCCGTCGCGTAGAGCCGGTAGCCGCAATCGCGACCGGCGTTCTTGACGAATGCCGCCAGCCCTTTCGCGGTTTCGTCGGAAATCTTGCCATCGCCCTTTTTGAACAGGACGCGGTACGAGTTCCACTGGGTGCACTTCGGCCCGACGTCGCGCTCCTGGGCGGCGGCTGTGAAAAATGCGGCGCTGACGGGAATGATGAAAAGACCCAGGACAAGGCCGACAATACTTTTCATTTCTTTGGCGCCTTTCCACACTGACCCGATCTGTTCTTATCGCACTTCGCACCTCTGATTCGCACCCATGAAAGGTCACGTTCGCGCGATTGGCGGGCTCCCGCCCTTCAGTCCCAGACGAGCAGCAATTTGCGCCAGAAGGCGTTGGACGGCATCGGCTTCGAACCGCGCGGCAGTTTGATGGCCAGATAGATGGTCAGCCATTTGCGGTCGATCTCCCGGACGGAAACCTTCAAATCGTGCAACTCGAAAGGTTTCGAAATCCGCGTCCATCCGGAGAATGCCAGCGCGCCGACCGGCGTGTCGTTTTTCCAGACCAGTTTTTCTTCCGGCCGGCCCAGCGCCATGGCGAATTCGAACGGCGAGGCATCCTCGTGGGCGATCTCCACCGTGGCGATGACACTGCGGGCAAAGGTCGGGAAAGTCGAATTGAGGGCGGCGACAACCGGGCCATGGATGCTCGGCCGCAAAAAGATACCGCCATTGTCCCCGGCGACCAGCAATGCCGGCAACTCGGACGGATAGTTCGTTACAAGCGCTGCGCGCTTCAGCTCCTCGCCGGTCAGCCGCCGCATGCGTTGACGTTCTTGCGGCGCGTTGAGACGCGGGTGCTTCCCGCCGGTCGAAACCACATTTCGGACCTGAATGCTTGAAAAGCCCCCGAGCACCCGAGCGTCCGGCCGATTGCCGCCGCATCTGACGGCGAGCAGCAGGTCGCGTCTGCCGGGAGCAGGCGAGTGGACGCCCGTTGCGATCTCGCGTGGTTCGTGCGGGCGGCTGACATCGGCCCAACCGTTCCCGTCGCCATCCTCGAGGAGCCGGGCGAGCTGGTCAAAGGTCTGGTTTTCCGCGTCCACGATCGCGATCTGGAACTGCGCCGGTGCGGTCAGTGCCTCATCGAGATAGACCCAGCAGCTGGCGCTGATCGTCCCCGCCGGACAGACGCCCTTCAGCAGCGCCATTGAGACGGTGCCGGCGGTGGCTTGGACAAACAGCTGGTCCGGCGACTGCTCGACATAGCTCAAGAGATCCGCATCGGCAGCCGGATGCGAGCCAACATAGGCGCGGCGCAGGGCTTCGACCGGGAGGTAGCGCTCGCTGTAGAGCGAGGAATGGAGTTCCGGCACTGTTTCTTCAGCGGCGGCGTTGAGCAGTTCGACGACGCCCAGCGTGAAGTCGGACCGTCCGGCGTGAGCGAGCAGCGAAATGGCCGTATCGGCCCTGCCTTCTCGCGCCGCAATCTCGGCCAGCAACTGCACTGCGTCCGCGGAGTTGGGGGAGGCTGCGCTCAGCCGCAGATACCGTTCGTCCTTGACGCGCAGTTCAAGGTTCCAGAGGTTGAGGTCCTTCTCATGATCGGCAGTGTTCGAGCTGATGCCGAGCTGCACGAACATGTCGGTGTGCGCGAACTTGTGCTTTCGAAACACATCGATGATCGGCCGGCGATTCCTCAGCCACTCGGCATTGCGGTTCATGCCGGCCGGCGAAGACCGGTACCAGTACAGCGGCTCCGGCACGGTGACGATTTCCAGACCCGCGAGATCGGCGCGCAGGAAGAATTCCCAATCGCTCGCCGAAAAGCCGCGCTCCTCGTTGAGGTAGCCAACCTTGTCGAACACCTCGCGCCGGAACATCGCATTGGCGTCGCCATACGGATTGGTAATCAGCGCAATGTCCGGCGGACCGCCGACCGGAAAGTAGAGCATATAGCCGCTCTTGGTGTCCGGCGGCACGAAGGGCTCGTTGAGCCATTTGGCGAAAGTCGTGCAGATATCGGCGCCGGACTTTTGCATGCCGGCCACGAACGTGCTGACCGCGTTGGGGAAGAGAGCGTTGTCGTCGTCCAGGAACAGGATAAAGGACCCCTTGGCGGCGCGAATACCGGTGTTGCGCGCTTTGCCGAGGAAGCCGTTCTTCTGCCGGATGATCCGCCAGCCGCGCTGCTCGAACTCGGGCTCGATGTCATTGAGCAGCCGAATTGCATCCGGATCCGTGCTGCCGTCATCGACGACGATCAGTTCGATATTGGGGTAGTCCTGGCGCCGGACCGATGCAATCGCCTGCGGCAACAGCCGCGCCCGATTGTAGTGCGCCGTGATGATGGATACCAGCGGCGGACGGCTGCGGTTCCGGCTTGGGCCGTCGGTTCTGGCCGGATGTCGGCACAATTTGACGTGCAGTTTGCTCCAGGCCTTCTCGCGCGCTTCCCGGTCAAGCAACGGTTTTGCCGGACCGAACGAGCGGCTCTCGAGCACGGATTGGATCTTGCCCGCGATCGCGGAGGGGGATGCCTCCACCATGACCGCCTCGGCAGATTCCGGCCGAAGCAGCCCGCGTATGCTGCCGACGTCCGTCGTGACGAACGGGATCTTCTCGTCAAGGCACGTCACCACATCCAGCGGGAGCTGCGCGGCCGAGTGCGTGATTGCCACCAGCGCATGGCTTTGCCGCAGGTAACGAAAGATCTCGGGCTCGTCCCGGATGGGCAGCAGTTTCAGCTTGAAGGGCCAATGCCGGGCGCGCCGCAGGATCATGCCGCCCGAATGCTCGCCGAGCACATGACCAAATGCGCCGACGATCGTCACGGCCAGGTCCGTCACGCCATTCTCGGCCAGGCGATCCAGTGCGTCGCAAAACAGCGTCAGTCCGCTTCGCGTCTTGGTGCCCGAGAAATGAACCACCTCGGCGGCCGGTTTTTCCCGGGGTCGGTAGTGATCGACGGCGAAGTTCGAACGCCACTCCTCCGGCTGCAACGGCGTCGCGATGTGCTGGCTGGCCGGCAGTCTCCACCCCGCCTTGGTCATCCAGTCGAGCAAGGACTGGCCTGTGACGACGAGATGGTCGCAGGTCTCGGCGGAGGTCCTCTCCATATGGGCGACGGTCATCTGCTCCTTGCGTTCGATCGCCCTGGCGTTAGCCTCCAGATCCCACATGAGCGGCCCATGCGCGAGCACCACGAGGATGGGAGGGTCGGCAAAGACACCCGTGCGCTTGGCGACGGTGGGGAAATGCGCCAGCCCGCCTTCAAGCGCGAAATAGACGACATCGAAGGGGTTCTGTTTGAGGTAGTGGTAGACGGCTACGGAATTCTTGTCGCTGGACTCCAGGCCACGCAGCAATTCGGGTGACCGCGGCAGCAGCTCGAGGCGCACCAGGAAATTATCGAAGCTCCATTTGGCGAGCCTGTCGATTTCCTGCTCGTCGGGCTGGCTGCCGAGCGGGCTCGGCACCCATAGCAGCGTGACCGTGTCGCCGATTTTCGCCAGGTGCTGCGCCAGCGCATACGTCGCCGACCCTGGATCAGCGGTCACCGTCGAGCCGAACTCGACTTCGGAAACGACACACACCCTGCGGGGTTTGTGGCTTGACTGCCGCTTAGGCGTAGAGATTGCGCCCGTCTTCGAACCAACCTTCAATCGGTCCCCCTCGATCCTCAGCCGCAGCAGTCTTGCCAACAGGTGGATAACACTTTGATAATCGTCTGACCGGGATAATCATCGCAAGCCTGTCCAGGCTCCTCGCGCAAACCGTATTGATTGGCGTTCGCATGCTTGCCCATCGACCTCCAAAACACCTTGAGCGGCTGGACCATAGGCCGCTTGACGTGCGCAAGGACGAGATTCTGTGCTTCGTTGCACTGCGCAACGAGAGGACGTTGCTGCCGCATCTTCTCGAACATTATCGAAGGCTCGGAGTCGACCGGTTCTTCTTCCTGGACAACGGCTCGACGGACGGGACGCGAGAACTAGTCCTGGAGCAGCCGGACAGCCATTGTTTCCACACGGAGGGGTCGCATTTCGCCGAGAACATCACCCCGCCGCGATGGATCAACACATTGATGCGCGTGTTCGGTTCCGGCCACTGGTGTCTGTCCGTCGATGCCGACGAGCTTCTCGTCTATCCCGATCTCGAGCGCGTGAGCCTGCGCCGGCTTTTCAATTATCTCGAGTCGACCGGCGCCGAAGCTGTGATCGGATCCATGATCGACATGTACGCGGACGGACCGTTGGCGGAGTGCAGCTACGACGGCAGCATCCCTCTGGTGGACGCATCCTCCTATTTCGATCCGGAGCCGGGATGGCTGCGCGCGCGGGATGGACTTTATCCTCCCGAGCAAATGTTCGGCGGGGTGCGCGAGCGCGTTTTCTGGCGCGGCCGCTTCAAGCAGACCTTTCCACCGTGCCTGACCAAGGTGCCGATCGTGCGGTGGAGCAGGGACACACATTATCACGCGGCGCAGCACACCATCAGCAAGGTGCGGTTCAGCGAACTCCGCGTCGCGCTGCTGCACTTCAAATTTGTTTGGGGCTTCCAGCAGAAATCGGCATCCTCGCTAGGCGAGAATGCGCAACTGAAAGAAAAGACGCTCGAAGAGCGCGCCGCCTATATGGAGGCCTTGGAGCGCAATCCGAAACTCTCGCTTCGCAACGACCGGTCCGTGCGCTATCGCGGCGACACTGCCCAGCTCGTGGAACTCGGCTGGATGAAAACCTCGGATCGCTACGCCGAATTCGTCGCGACGGGCTGGCCGCGGTTACACGAAACCGCGGCCAGCTGATCTGACGATCTATTGGCGAAATGCCGCCGGCAATTATCCGCCGTAGCGGCCGCCGCCATCCCCGCCATTGCCGTTCCCACCGCCCCCGGCAAACTGCGACAGGCTGTTCAAAGCAAGCGCTTTGCAGGCCGTTGGCGCATTCGGATAACGATGCAGGTAGTCCTCTAGCGCCTCGATGGTGCCGATCTTGAGGGCCTGCTCGCAGGCGAGCTCGGCTTCCTTGATTGGAGCAACTTCGATTTGCGCTTGCGCCGCATTCGAAAACGCGACGCTCAACCCGAGCAGACTGAGTCCGCCCAGAAGTAGCGACTGTATCTTACGCATTACGCCCACCCTTGCCACTACACACCCCATAGGCTGTTGATACTATTGATTTGTTAGCAATTTGTCAACCATAGCGGAAGAAATCGGCTTGAGAGATGGTTAACTTTGAGCGGCTGCTTGGGCCTGTGAAGGCTATTTCTCGCCGACGGGGCTGAATCGCGTCGTGGCCGCAGAAATGCGGCGCCGAAAAACAGGCGAACCGGCAGCATGTCGAGTTCAGATTTCGAACGTCCTGCTTTAGTCGCTGAACACCGTCAGCGTCCGAAAGAAGGCGTTGCTCGGAGCACCGTTCGGTCCTTCCGCGAAGCGCACCGCGAGCACGATCGAAAGCGGCATCTTGCGCCTGACATTGACCGTCGCCGCCAGGGCGTGGCGCACGAATCTGTCGCGGACCGTCATCCAGCCGGAAAAGCCGATTGTCTGCGCGCCGACATCCTGCTGCCAGTCTATAGGCCGGTCCGGGCGGGCGAGCGCCAGGCCGAACGCGATTGCCGGAGCCTCGGCATGGGCGAGTTCGATGGCGGCCTCTATTCTGCGAAAGAAGGGCGGGAATTGGTGATCGATCGATGCGGCGACCGCACCCTCCGCATGCGGGCGCAGGAACACGCCGCCGTCGGGCGCCACCAGCAACAACGGCAGCGCGGCAGTGCGCGGCGTAAGCAGCCTTGCGCTCCTCAGCGCGTCGTAAGCGAGCGCGCCTGAAGCGCCGGCCGCCACGGCTCTGCCTGATGCGTCTGGCTGCGGCCTGGCGAGACCGTCTCCAAGCAAGGCGGTGGCAGTATCGTGGCGGCCGACCGAAGCGGCGATGCCGGCGAGCGTCTCGATCGCTGCCTCGCCGTTCGGCTCGAGGTCGCTGAGAGCCAGATATTTGCGATCGGCAGGCGTATATTTCAGGTTCTCGCGCGCGCTGTCGACTTCGGAACGCGCCGTGTTCTGCGCGATGGCCATTTGGTGGAGCAGCCGGGTGTCATCGGATCGCAGCGTCCGGAACGCCTCCAGGACAGGCAAGCGGTTGTCGTACCAATTCGACGTGCGGAACATGCCGTCCGGTTTTGACCGGTACCAGTAGAGCGGCTTTGGAATGGGCCTGAGCTTGAGCCCGGCGAGTGACGCCCGCGCGAAGAACTCCCAGTCGTGCATGGCATAGCCGGGATCCTCAAGCCAAAATCCGATCTGCGAGAAAACAGACCGGCGCACCATCGCATTGGCGTCGCCATAGACGTTGTGGATCAGGCCCAGCGCGTCGGGGCCGCCAAGCGGCAGATACTGGATCAGGCCGTCGGCCCGGTCCTCGGGCACGAAATCCTCATAGAAGAGCAATTGGAAGGCCGTACAGATGTCCGCGCCCGATGCCGCCATGCCACGGACGAAATGCTCGACGGCTTCCGGAAAAAGCGCATTGTCGTCGTCCACGAACAGGATCAGTTCGCCGCGCGCGGCGCGCACTCCGGCATTGCGGGCGGCGCCAAGATGCTTGTGCGGCCGGCGCAGGATCCTCCATCCGCGCTTACGGAAGCCTGGTTCCAAAGTATCCAGCAATTGCCTGGCTTCTTCCAGGTCGCTTCCGTCGTCGACCAGCACCAGTTCAAGATTGCCGTAGGTTTGCGCCTCGACCGCTTCGATGGCTTGTTTGAGATAGAGCGGCCGGTTGCGATGCGCCATAACCACCGAAACCAGGGGCGCCGGTTGAGGCTGCTTGCGAATGCGCTTCCGGGCAGCGGGCACATGGCGTGTATCCAACCATGCCTTGCGGCAGGGGTCCGTCATATCGACCCGCCGTGGCCGGGGCGGTTTCTCGAGCGCCGCCAGCATGGCGGCCGCCAATTGCGCCGCGTCGGGCTCGACCAGCGGCGGCTGGCCGGCTTGAGCCTTCCAGGCTTCGGCATTCGCGCCGGCATTGGTTGCGACGAAGGGCAGCCCTGCCGCGGTGCATGCGCCAACGGCCTCGCCGGTCGATGCGGCAAGGCTAGGGACAACGGCCAAGGCGCCGCTGCGTGCGAGGTAGTCGAGCCTCTCCTCGAGGGTCGCGCGCGGCAACAGCTTGAGCCGGAACGGCCAACGTTCGGCGCGCCGCAGAAGCAGTCCGCCGCTGTGCTCGCCCATGATTTTGCCGAATGGACCGAACGCGGTGAGGGTCAGCCCTTCGGGCGCCGATTGCGCGAGGATGTCGAGCGCGTCGCAGAGCAGCGTCAGCCCGTCACGAAAGCGCGATCCGGCCAGGGCGGCAAGCTCACGCGCCTTGCTCGCGATGGGTGGCTGCGGCGCTTTGGTCCGGACGGCCCGAAGCGGTGGCGGCAGCACCGTCGCCTTCCGCACCTTCCAGCCTCTCGACAGCATCCATTGGCGCAGGGCGGCGGATGCACAGAC
>NZ_RZSF01000289.1:0-8638 GCF_004023325.1 Mesorhizobium sp. M1A.F.Ca.ET.072.01.1.1
GTTCAGGGCTGTGAACATCATGTTCGCGCCTTGGCCGACTCGGATAGAATCGATGTCTTCAGGCTTGATCTTTGCCTCGACGATAAGTTCCTTCGTCGGCAGAAGCTCCATCGCAGGCTCGCCAGCACGAATGACGCTGCCTTCGGAATTGTAGAGAGAGCGGACGATGATGCCGTCCGCCGGGGCACGAATGGTCGTTCGGACCAGGACCGATCGAGCGGCGTTGATTTGTTCCTCAAGGTCGGCCACCTCTACCCGGGCCTTGTTCAATTCCGTGACGGCATCCTCGACCCGGGTGGTTGTTAGTCTTTCAATCTGCTGGCGCGCTTCCACGATCTGGGTGGCCGCGCTGGCGATTTGCGCCTCCAGCGATCCCTCCTGACCTACCAACTCGGCGGTGCTACGCAGAAGATCGGTGTATTCAGAACGATTTGTCAGTCCCTTGTCGAGCAAGTGCTTTTTGCGTTCCGTCTCGGCATTGACGATCGCGAGCTGGTTTGCCGCAGCATCCTTTTGCGCTTTCAAGCCGGCAACAGCTTCCCGAAGGGCTGCCACCCGTTCCCTAAGGATCTCCTGATCTGCGCCATAGCGCGCTAGCCGAGCCCGGAACTCCTTGGTTTGCTCTGCAAAGACGTCACTGAATTCGGACGCGTCTGAGTAGGCGCCTAAATCGCGGGGCAGGACGATTTTCTCCAGGCCGTCCCGTTCTGCCTCGAGCCGCGCGATCTCGGCCTTTTGTGCGACCCACTGTTTGAGGACTCGGTTGAGCTGCGACTGCGCCACCGTTGGATCGAGCACGATCAGCGCCTGCCCTCGTAAGACTCTGTCACCCTCTCGGGCCTTGACGCTGCTGACCACGCCACCTTCGAGATGCTGGATCATGACATTCTGTCCAGCTGCTGCAATCACTCCTGGCGCGATCGTTGCTCCGGCAATCGGCGCCATTGCGCCCCAGAATACGAAGCCAAGCAAGAAAACGGACACGCTTGCATACCCCGCGAGCGTGATGCGATCTGTGCGTGTGTCGACGTTGCGCTGCCAGCTATACGTCCTGGCGCCGATGGCTTGGCTAGTCATTAGCGACCTTTATCTCGCCTCGAGCAGATGAGGGGAAAGGCACCACTCCTTCGCGCGACTGAGAGGCTGCGGGCCACCCCGCTTGGGCGCGTCGCTCGACAAGTCTATCGAGCACGCCCTTGGTCAAACCGTAGATCTCGACCTGGCCATTGCGTAGCATCAATACGCGATCGCATTTGGAAGCGAGAGAGGGCCGATGGGTTATGACAAGCACGGTCGTTTTTCGTGAACGCGCCCCGCTAATCGCGCGCTCGAGCGCGGCTTCGCCGTTGGAATCGAGATTTGCATTGGGCTCGTCGAGAACCAGCACCTTGGGATCGCCGTAGAAGGCCCGAGCAAGCCCGATGCGTTGACGCTCGCCACCCGAAAGGCGAACGCCGGTCGGGCCGATCAGCGTCGAGTAGCCATCCCTCTGACCCAGGATGAGCTCATGCACTTGGGCCCGCTGGGCTGCTTGAACCAACTTCTCGCTGGGCGCATTCGGTTCGAACCGCGCGATATTTTGCGCGATGGTTCCCGGGAAGAGTTCCACATCTTGCGGCAGGTAACCAATATGGCGGCCGAGTTGTTCCGGGTCCCAGTTCCGAATATCGCCGCCGTCGATCCGGATCGCCCCCGAGCGGGGCGCGATCGCACCGACGATGAGGCGCGCCAGAGTCGATTTTCCAGCCTGGCTCGGCCCCACGATCGCGACTGTCTCGCCGGCGGCGACCTCAAAGGTCAAGCGCTTGATCAGCGGCAGCGAGCCGTCGGCCGCGCCCGGAAGATGATAGACTATTTGCTCCACGCTTAGCGCTCCTTCAGGAGCCGGCAATGCTACGTTTTCCTGGTTGTCGAGCCCGGACCGGAGAGCTGAAAGCCTCTTCCAGGCAAGATTGGCGTCGATGATCTGCCGCCAACTCCCAATGATCTGATCAAGAGGTTGCAGAGCGCGCGCCGAAATCATCGAGGACGCAAATATCATACCGGCGGTCATCTCGTTGTGGAGAACCAGATAAGCGCCGGCCCCCAATATCGCGATCTGCAGTGTCGAACGAGTGGTGCGCGATACACCGCCATAAAACGAATTGATGCGAGCGAGCCCATCTGAGGCGTGTAGAGAGCCAGAAAAACGGGTGCCCCAGAATTCTATCGCGTTGGACACCATGCCAAGTGCGCGAACGGTTTCGAAGTTTCGGGCGAAAGCCTGCGCCGAATTCATCGAGGCGTTGAGACTCTCCGCCGCCTCCTTGCCAGGTCGCGAGCTCGCGACCTGGTTCAGCATGGCGATGGCGACCATGAGAACCGCCCCGACGACCGTCACGAGGAAGAGCAGCGGATGGATGAAATAGAGCAGGCCTACGAAGATCGGCCCGAAAGGAAGGTCGAAGAGAAAGAAAATGGTCCTCGAAGCGATGAAGCCTCGCAGGGTGGCCAAGTCGCGCAAGGCTTGAACATCGCCGAGGCCAGCGCGGGGGCCACTCATTGCAGCGAGAAAAGACGATGTGCCCAAAGAGACATCCAGTCGCGCCGCGAGCCGGCTTGCGTATACACCCCGCACGACTTCGAGCACGCCGAAGAGCAAGAGCGTCGAAAGCGCAAGCAATGTTAGGTAGGTGAGCGTGTCCAAATTGGCGGCGGGCAAAACCCGATCATAGACCTGCAGCATGTAGAGAGGCAGAACTAGCACCAGGGTGTTCATCACCGCGGAGAACAGGCCCATTTCGACCACGCTCTTCGACAGCACCCTTCTATTCGTGTAACTGGGCATCCCCGAAATCGTCTCTTTTGGTTAAGGGATCATTTTAGACAATGTTTATATATCATGCCAAGCAGCCGCGCTATCGGTTGCGACCTTTTGACAGCCTAGCCTTACGTTCATCGGAAGTTATCCACCGGTCATCCAGTTCGGCTGGGACGCCAGGAACCACCAATCCAGGATGGCGCTAAGCGTCTGATTCTCACTCAGAGAATTGAAGCGTCCAAACCTCAAAACTGCCTTAGTCAGCTAATCGCTTGCTGGCAGTGAAAATGACGTCTGCGAACGAGGCGGCGTGAAACTCAAGTTGCTAAATGTTTCCAATAATAGCGTCGCCGCCGCAGTAAGCTGGCCGCCGATAATGGTGTCGCCGCCATCGGCCCGATCGGTTTGGATGGTGATGGCAGCGCCGACTGCAAAGGCCGGCGCATGCGCATCCGCGGCGATCAATGCAGCCGACGTTTATGGCAACTTGATCGGCGTCCGCCGCCTTTCTGATCGGTGACCGTCGGAACCAGGCACGGCGGGGGGCGCGCCCGCCCCTCGCCATGCCATGGTCCGATCGCATGAACGATCAAACGACGAATACGTCGTGATAGGTCAGTGCCGCTCCGGGCTCCAGGTGGGCGATTTCCACCTGCGGGGCCGATTTCGAGCCGTCGGGATCATAGGACAAGACGCCCGTGGCCCGGTTGTAGAGCAGGTGATCGTTGCTATGGGTGGCGTGTTCTCGCAACTCGAAATACGACGAGTTCACCTGCGTCGGGCTGGACGAGGAACCGGCGCCGAGTTGGGTGAAGACGGCGTTGTCGAGATAGAGCGCGTCGTTTACCGCGTCGAAGTCGGTCAGTGTGTCGACATTGCCCGCGCCATAGGCGGTGTCAAACACAAAGGTGTCGTGGCCCGCGCCACCGGTCAGCACGTCGTTGCCACCCTTGCCCCGCAATGTGTCGTTGCCAGCCAGGCCATCAAAGGTATCGGCCGCGGCAGTGCCGACAAATGTATCGTTCCCGGTCGTTCCGTGGGTCGGGTCCGTCGGCAGGGTCGGAGATGACGGTAGCGGGTCGGTCGGCACGGTCGGAGATGACGGTAGCGGGTCCGTCCCGTCATGGGCTGCGTGCCAGGCTGCCTTGGCGTGGGCCCAATAGTCGCGGGCCGCCTGGCCCTGAAGGACCGTCCAGCCGGCGGGCGGCATTGGATAATCCGCCGGCAGCGGCGTGTCGGAGAGGTTGAGATAGTAATTGCCGTGCGACTCGACCGTCTTGTCCCAAGCCCGCTGCACCCGTTCCAAGCCGTTGTGGTTAACGTCGGTGATCGCCACCACGCAGTCGATAAAGTGCAGGCTGGGCACGATATCGGCAGCGCCTGTGCCCTTGTCGAGTTTGAATGGCGAACCGTGGGTCATCTCGCCTTTGCGAAGGTACTCTCCCATGCCTAGAAGCATGCCATCCATGGTGACCGAGTTGTCAGACCCATCCACGTCACCATCGCCAAGGCTCACTCCGGAAAACACGTGGTCGAACAGCGAATCCCGGATGGTGCCGCCGATGACGTCGTCGTCCTCGACCGCGTCGTCTCGTGAGTTGCCGACATAGGTATCCTCGATAAGGAAGGTGCCAGTGCCGCCGACACGGATGCCATCCCAGGGCTTGGTGATCGTCCAGTCGTCGATGACAAAGCTGTGGGCTGAATTCACGCGGACTGCGGCGGAGTTGACGTAAACGTCCTCCCAGGCGCCGGTTTGGGAGACCGTGCCGTTGATCGTGCCGCCCGACGCCACGAGGTTGTCGCCGGGGTTGACGACCGCGAAGGGATAGAGGTTGGTGGAGCTTCCCTGATTGGCGACAATCCACGAGGCTTTGCTGGCATCGATAGTGGTGTCGGCGGGGAGACCGGATGCTTTATATTGGCGGTAGCCGTAGTCACCGCTCAAGACAATGGTATTCGTATCGGCCATTCTTGGCGACCTTTCACACCCCCACCCTTTCTGCCCAACATGCCTGAAGCCCGAATGGCTCGCGGCCAAAAGAGCCCAGGTTAGCGGTATGGAGCAAATCACAAAATTTAAAAAAAGTGTCTCAAAATGTAACAATATATCTCTCGCGGGAATTGGGTGGCGCGGCGATTTCAGCGCGGATTCTCTTCAGTGGTCTCAACGCGGCTTTCGACCCCTTGCCACCTCCGAAACCCACCGGCCTCGCAGGAGCAGTCCATGAGCGGAGACTGTGCGCACGAGTTCCATCGTTGCAAATCATCGAAATCCGGACGATTGGCGAGACGATCAAATTCGTCCGTGAGTTATGGGGCAAGAACGCACGCCGGGATGTCGAGCGCCCGGCAATGAACTGACCGATATTTGCGTCAGCTCGACATCACGCTGTCTCAATATGAAGTGGAAGTCCGTGCTCTGGTCGCGGCGAGCGGTGGGGCAGGTCCCTCGACAATATCGGCCCGACCTCCTATATGCTTCGCGCAAAAGCACGGAGAAAGGGTGTGTCCCGAGAGCGTGACGTGCTTATGTGGCGCGAAGCCGGGAAACTTGCGTTATCTGGCGATTATGAAGGATGGCTTGCCATCGAATGGGAGCTTCGTAGCAGAGGATTCTCACGCGCCAAGCTGCTGTTCGATAACGACCGGGTCCGAAAAAAATTGGATGAGATCTGCAAGAGGGCACAGGAGCAACGCGCCGACCCCAAACGGACCTAAAGACCAGAAGCGCCCCGCCTTTCCAGAACCCAGCCAACCTTCTCTCTCCGATGAATTGCATTTCTCCAAGCCTGGTTCGCGCCAGGGAGGCGAAAGCGCCGGCCTAAACCTTTTCCGCCGACAGACGTTGTTTGTTCCAGACGGACCGAGCGACCGGCAGCGGAGAGGATCACCCGATGTATTTCATGGCACTGGCCACCGACTACGACGGCACGCTGGCGCATGACGGACTGGTCACCGCCAGCACGCTGTCGGCGCTGAAGAAGCTGAAGAAGTCCGGCCGCAAGCTCATCCTGGTCACCGGCCGCGAACTGCCCGATCTCAAGGAGGTGTTTCCGGAGGTCGGGCTGTTCGACAAGGTGGTGGCCGAAAACGGCGCGCTGATCTACACGCCGGCGAGCGAGGAAGAGCAAACGATCTCGCCCTCGCCTTCCGCCGATTTCGTCGACAGACTGAAGAAGCGCGACGTCAAGCCGCTCTCGGTCGGCCGCTCGATCGTTGCTACCTGGGAGCCGCACCAGGCCACCGTGCTCGACGTCATCAAGGAGCTCGGCCTTGAGCTGGAGATCATCTTCAACAAGGGCGCGGTGATGATCCTGCCCTCAGGCATCAACAAGGCCACCGGACTGGCGGCTGCGCTCAAGGACCTCAGATTGTCGCCGCATAATGTGGTGGGTATCGGCGACGCCGAGAAC
This sequence comes from Mesorhizobium sp. M1A.F.Ca.ET.072.01.1.1, assembly GCF_004023325.1. Taxonomy (NCBI): domain Bacteria; kingdom Pseudomonadati; phylum Pseudomonadota; class Alphaproteobacteria; order Hyphomicrobiales; family Phyllobacteriaceae; genus Mesorhizobium; species Mesorhizobium sp. M1A.F.Ca.ET.072.01.1.1. The sequence continues at coordinate 6,217 of NZ_RZSF01000289.1, forward strand.
GACCACGCCTTCCTCAGGGCTTCGGGTTGCAGCGTCGCCGTCGCCAACGCACTGCCCGCCGTGAAGGAAACCGCCGACCTCGTCACCAGGGAGGCGCGCGGCAAGGGTGTCGAAGAACTGATCGGCAAGCTGATAAAGCAGGATCATCTGATAGCTCGCAAGCGCTTGCGCGGCGTCCTGCTGGGAACTGCCAACGGCAAGAAGGTTTATCTGTCGCCCGTCGAGACCGTTCTGATCGCCGGAAGCTCCGGTATCGGCAAGTCGACATTGGCCACAGCGCTCACCGAGCGGCTTGCCAAACAGGGATTGCAGTTCTGCATTTTCGATCCCGAGGGCGACTATGACGGACTGGAGGGCGCCGTTCCGCTAGGTGATGGCTCGACTACACCCAGCAAGGAGCAATTGCTGGAGCTGATCGAAAAGCCTGGCACCAATATCGTGGTCAACGGGCTGGCGCTGAAGGTCGACGAGCGGCCCGACTTCTTCGCCGAATTGCTGCCAGGCCTCGGCAGCGTCCGCTACCGCACGGCAAGGCCGCATTGGCTGATCATCGACGAGGCGCATCACCTTCTGCCCAGGCGCCGCGAGGACACGCGCGCGGTGCTGTCGCTCGAGCTGCCGGGCACGGTGCTGATCACCGTGCATCCGGAAGCGATTTCGACCGGAGTCCTGCGCCTGGTGACGGCGGTCATCGCGCTCGGTCCGAAGGCGAAGGGCGTGATCAAGACCTTCTGCAAGGAGGCCGGGCTGGAGGCGCCCAAGAGCATTCCTTCGCCGAAGGGTGACCGGGTCCTGCTGTGGCGGCCGCAGGACGGCAAGAAGCCGTTCACGGTCAAGGCGATCGAACCCGACCAATCGCTGAAGCGGCACAGCCGCAAATATGCCGAAGGCGAGCTCGACGAGGCCGGCAGTTTCTATTTCACGGGGCCGGAAAAGGCGATGAACCTCAGAGCCCACAATCTGATCATTTTCGCCCAAATGGCGGAAGGCATCGACGACAAGACCTGGGAATACCACCTGCGCGCCGGCGACTATTCCAAATGGTTCCGCCAACAGATCAGGGACAAGGAACTCGCCCGCGAGACGTCAGAGGCCGAGAAGGACAAGAGCCTATCGCCCGAGGAGAGCCGCAAGCGCGTGCTGGAGGCCGTGCGCCGGCGTTACACGGCGCCAGCCACGGCACCGGAGAGGTAACTCAGTCGGTTCCGGACGCCAAGCCGCCCTCAACTCGCCTCGCGCATCGCCTCAGCGGCCTGCAGGTCGACCGAGACCAGCTGGCTGACGCCCTGCTCGGCCATGGTGACGCCGAACAGCCGGTCCATGCGCGCCATGGTGATCGGGTTGTGGGTGATGATGACGAAGCGCGTCTCGGTGGTCTTCGACATCTCGTCCATCAGATTGCAGAAGCGCTCGACATTGTGGTCGTCGAGCGGGGCGTCGACCTCGTCGAGGACACAGATCGGCGCCGGGTTGGTAAGGAAGACGGCAAAGATCAGCGACATGGCGGTGAGCGCCTGCTCGCCGCCGGAGAGCAGCGTCATGGTCTGCGGCTTCTTGCCCGGCGGGCGGGCGAGAATTTCGAGCCCCGCTTCGAGCGGATCTTCCGACTCGATCAGCTGCAATTCGGCCGTGCCGCCGCCGAAGAGATGTGCAAACAGCCGCTGGAAATGGCCGTTGACCACCTCGAAGGCCGAAAGCAGCCGCTCGCGGCCCTCGCGGTTGAGGTTCTGGATCGCTTGGCGCAGTTTTCTGATCGCCTCAATGATGTCCTCGCGCTCGGAAACGATGATCTCCAGGCGGTCCGACAGCTCACGCTGTTCCTCCTCGGCGCGCAGATTGACGGCCCCGAGCCGCTCGCGCTCGAGCTTCAGCCGATCGAGCTGGCGCTCGACCTCGGCCATGTCCGGCATCGGATCGTCGGCTTCGAGCCCGGTATGCTTGATGACGAGATGCGGCGGCGTGTTCAACGCTTCCTGGATGCGAGCCTCGACCTCGGCGCGGCGTTCGTCGGCTGCGGTCAGCCGCTCCTCGGCGCGGACGCGGGTCTCGCGCGCTTCGGCAAGCGACTGGATCGCCGCGGTCGCCGCCTTGTCGAGCTCGGCCTGCTTGGTCTCCGCTTCCTGCAGGCGATCGCCGGCGGCCTGGCGCAGCGCCTCGGCCTCGGAAAGCTGACTCAACAGCGCACGGCGCTTGGCGTCGATCTCGTCGGGCGCGTCGGCCAGCCGCTCGCGCTCAGCTTCGGCCTCAGCCTTGCGCTCGCCAAGCGCGGCGATCTGCGTCGAGGCGTTTTCGGCCCGCTCCAGCCAGTTCTTGCGCTCGCTGCCGATCGCGTCGAGCCGGCGCATGCGCGCTTCGGCCTCGCGCCGCAGGCCGTCATGCACGGCGCGCGTATCGGCAAGCGTGGCGCGGTCGCGAGCTACAC
>NZ_RZSF01000028.1:0-37718 GCF_004023325.1 Mesorhizobium sp. M1A.F.Ca.ET.072.01.1.1
TAGCAAACCAGTCACCTCAATCGCAATCTTCGACGACGTTCTGACCGCCGGCACGCATTACCGCGCGATGCAAACAAAACTTGCCGCACGTTTCAGCGGTGTCCCGATCTTTGGCATCTTCATCGCTCGACGAGCAATCCCGCCGTTCGACGCCGAGCAGTTCGTCAAACAGCTTAAAAGGCTGTTTGGCGAGATCGATGACGAGTAGTCAAAGGCGCTATGGGAACCTGACTTGTCAGCGGGCTTATTGCCTGCACCTGCTAGTGTGGCTGTCTACCGATGGTCATCCCCGCCGGTCGGGAGTCCACGGCGGAGAAATAGGCCGCGCCAGTTGTGGGAATCGCGATCGACCTACCGCCTGTACGAAGCTTCGCTATCAAGTGCGCTTATTTCCGAGCCCTCGGCCAGGCTCCTGCCTGTTACGACACGCTGGCATGATGGCGCGGCCTTCCTCACCAACGATGGCAGGCTAAAAACGCGGCAGCACTGATGGTGCCGGTAACAGGACGGCAAGGTGCCCGCAGTTCGAACCCAGGCAGCGAGGAACGGTGCCCGGCACTGCGGGGCATCAGGCCTCAAGAACCAGGTCGGATAGCGGCAGAGCCTGGCAAGCCAGACACATCCCCTCCTCCAATTCCGGTTCCTCGATCAGATGCCGGACACGGCCCTGCAGGACCCTAACCGCACAGTTTTCACACTGCCCGACGCGGCAGCCGCTGGGCAGTTGCTCGCCATTCCTCTCAGCAAAGTCCAAAGCACGCCTGAGTCCGGTTGCCATCGCAATGTTCGGCCAGATCGGGAAAAGCGGATGTCGCACGCAACGGACTCACTGGTCAGCGGCCTGGTCGGCGCGCGGAACCGCTCGGAAAATATCTCGAACTTGGGCACCTTGCGCGCGAACAGGTCCCTGGTGACCTCATCCATCATCTCATTGCCCGCGCAAAGATAAAACCGCGGCCGGCGCAGGAGCAAGCTTTCAGGTATCTCGTCGACGGTGAACCTACCTCTTCGAGAATCTCCAACAGGCTCCGCGGGCCGACTTAGATAATTCACGACATGGAGGTTGCTCAGGCGACGCGCATGATGGCAAAGACGTGCGTGGAAGGGCCGAGATTGGGCATCGCGGCAGGTATAGTAGAGGGTAACTTCGGGCTCGCGGGGGGCACCCGCCAGGCTTTCCAGGAACGACAGAAATGGCGTTATGCCGATGCCTGCCGCGATCAAAACCACGGGGAATTCGTTGATGAGCGGCAAGATAAGGTTGCCAGCCGGAGGCTTCAGAGAGATCACGTCACTCTTTTTGACGACGGACGTGAGGTAGTCAGAAACTGGGCCATCCAAGGTTCGCCTGACCGCGATAGAGTAAGAATGTGGACTCTCGCTGCTGGCGCTGATCAAGGAATAGCAGCGCTCGTTGCCATCGACCCTGATCGTCACATGCTGGCCAGGTTTGAACCCGGATAGCGGCAGTCCGTCGACGGGTTTGAAGTCGAGCGAAACGATCTCGTTTGCTTCGGCTCGCCGGCCAACAACCTGGAAATCGCGCACCGCCCGCTCGGAGGAACTCCGAACAAGCTGAATGCTGCAGGCAAGCGAGCGCATTGGCAGCGAGCCGCTGATTGGGTCCCGATCACGTTCCGGCACCAACGCGTTGTAGTTCGCACCTTCACCGTCTGCTTCTAGACCATATCCCGGCAACCCGAGATCCGGCGCAGACTGCCACCAGCCATAGTCGCCGACCACGACGTCTGGGGCAAGGCCGTCGTCCAGGGAAGCTTTCAAGATGATCGATCCAATGCGCGTCGAAACGCGCACCTGATCTCCCTGATCAATGCCGTAGGCTGCGGCCAGATCGGGATGCATTTCCACCAGCGGCTCTGGCCGTTTCCGTCTCAGGGACGACATGCCGCGGTCCTGGCTGTGGCGGAAGTAGCCGTTGCTGGCAGCCATCAGCACCAGGGGAAAAGACTGATCACCGCTGTCAGGAGAGGGCACGAATTCTGGAACTGGACCATAGCCGTGACGCAACAATTTCTCCGAATAGAGTTCGGCCCGGCCCGTCTCGGTCGGAAACCCTTCCTCCCGGTATTTTTGATAGCGTCGCGCGATCGGGACCCTCGCCCCTTGCGGGTTGGCGCGTAGCGTCTCGAGGTCCAAATTGAGCGGGGCGAGCTGATATTTCCAGGCAGCTTCGATGTCTCCATCAAAGAAGAGCTCGCCCAGTCCGAGCCTTTTCGCCAGCTCGAAAACGATCCAGACGTCTGATCTGGTGTCTCCTTGGCGGGGGACCATTGGTTGGCGCAGTTGAACGAGTTCCTGAGCTTCGAAGGATATCTCGAAGCCTATTCGAAGCGCCTCGTATTCCCAGGGCGTTGAGACGGGAAGCAGGATATCGGCATAATCCGAGGTTGGATTGTGGAACAAATCGCAATGAACGTAGAAGTCCAGGTCTTGCAGCGCTTGCTTGCCGCGTCCGGGCGCGGGATGCGAGACAAGAAGGTTGGTTCCGAATGTTACGAGCGCTTCTACTCCATAAGGTCGGTGATCGATGATGGCATCATAGAGGTCTGTGGAAGTGATCCAACCATTAAGCGGCGGTCCTAGCGGCCGATCGGCCAATCCGAGGGCCTTGGCGCGTTGCTCTTCCGGCATCAAAGCCATGCTGTGCAGGACCGGCGTCGGCAGTGGCGTTATCTGGACATTCCCTCCCTCTACATCGAAGGATCCAGTAAGCGCGTAAAGCGTGGCAATCGCCCGCTCGGTTTGAGTGGCGTTTCGATGCTGTCCGGTACCCGTCCAGGTGTGGTAGCTGATTTTCTTCGCAGAGCCGAGCGCCTGCGCGAACGCCGCGAACGTGGTCGGTGCAACGCCAGTCAGTCGTTCCACCGTGTCCGGATCGAATGGCGCCACCGCATCGCGGTAGAGGTCAAAGGCTGTGCGGCACAAAACATTTCCGGTCTTCGTCGCGACGACATGGGACGCAGATAGTGCGGCCGACTTCTGTTTCAGCGCCGCTGGCAGCAACCCCTTGGTCGCGTCATCCCACACCAGGTAGTCTTGCTCACGTTGTGCCATGTCGTCGTGCAAGAGATCGCGCGAACGCAGAAATTTGCCCTTGTCCGACCTGACGAGAAATGGAGCATTCGTCCAATCGCGCACGAAATCCCCATCGAACGCCGCGCGTTCAATAAGCTCTCTGGCGAGCCCCATGGCCAAAGCAGCGTCGGTCCCAGGCCGAACCCGCAACCAGTGATCGGCTCGGCCGGCAAAGGCTGTGCGACGAGGGTCGATGACGGCAAGCTTCGCGCCCCGCGTCTGCGCGGCCGCGATAGCTTCCGCCTGCGCGAGCCAGACATTTGAAGGATTGTGTCCCCACAGCAGAATGAGCTCGGAATTGGAATAGTCGGCGGCGGGGATTCCCGATCCAAAAGTGAAGGCATGAGCGTAGTCTTTGTGCCAGGTGCAAATCTCCGCCGCGTAACAGAGGTTTGGACTGCCTAACCCGCGGATCAATCGCAGGATCCAGTCGGTGCTATCCGACAACGGGGATGACGATCCCGAGGTTACCGCGAAGGCGACGGACTCCGGACCGCCTTTGGCAACATGGCCCTTCAACCGATCAGCGATCTCATCGAGTGCTTCGTCCCAAGAGATCTCCATCCACCGCGGATCCGGATCGCTCTTCGGCGTCGTGCGCCGTAGCGGCGCCGTAAGACGCCTTGAATTGTGGACGACTTCCGGCGCCGATCGGCCCTTGAGGCAAATTGCCTTGCCGGTCGGATGATCAGGATTTGGCACCACCTTTTTGAGCCAGCCGTTTTCGACGACGTTGATGGTGCCACACCGTGACTTACACAGCGTACAAAAGCCGACTTTTTCTTCTATCATGGTAGGCGGGTCTCCGAACGTCGTGCAATCGTCGCTGGCGGCAAGAGAGCAAGGCGAAACGCGGCTTCACGACTATCGCGTAGCGACCGCCAATCCGATCTCTTCGAGAGGCCGATCTTTTCGAGCACAAAAATCAACGCGATCACCAAAGCCATCTGAACCATCGAGGCGGCAACGACCACCTGCTCCGCGCCGAACTGGATTGGCTAAACACATGGATTCGTTGTGTGGCCAATCCTGGCCCGACCAGGAACAGAGTCGCGTTCACCTCTCCGACTACGAAAGCAAAGATCGCGCCGGCTGCGTCACCGTTTTGGATACTGGGCAGCGTGACGGATGAAAGCACGAAATCGGCTCACTCCGTGGTGCTTCAGTATTCTCGTAAAGATAGGGCTCCGCGTGATGGCGGTCGGGCGCGGCGAGGACATCGCCGCGGATGCGAGAAAGCTCGGCGCCCATCGCTAGATTGACGCCAACAAGGAAAACGCGGCCGACGCGCTGAACGGCATGGGCGGCGCGAAGGCCATCCTTACGACGACCGGCAATTCAGCGGCCATCGCCGCGCGGACGCATGCGCTTGCGCCGGAGGGGCGTCTGATCGTGCTCAGCGTCGGCAAGGATCCGCTCCCTGTCTCGACGGGATATCTGGTGGGGGACGAACGTGGCATTATCGGCTCGATTACGGATCACCATCGAAAACGAGAAGACGCTGGATTTCAGTGTCCTGACGGGAGCGCGACCGATCGAAACCATGCCACTGGGACGAGCCGCGGAAGCGGTCAAAAAAATGAGGTCCGGCGACGCGAAGTTTCGGATAGTCCTGACGATGGGAGATCAATCCAATGCGCATCAATGATGATCTGACGAAACCGGTAATCGTGCACGCTGCCAGGCTCGACTGGATACCAAGTCCAGCCGCGGGCGTCGAGCGCCGTATGGTCTATCGTGTTGGCGGCGAAGTCGCCCGGGCGACTTCGATCGTTCGCTACGCTCCCGGGAGTGCCTTTCCGCGCCATGTCCATGCCGGCGGCGAAGAAATTCTCGTTCTCGAGGGAACCTTCCAGGACGAGCATGGTGACTATCCTGCGGGAAGCTATTTCCGCAACCCTCCAGGCACCTCGCATGTGCCTGCATCGAAGGAGGGATGCACGATCTTCGTCCGTCTCTGGCAATTCCGGAAGGGTGACGACGTGCAGATCGTCCGCCGGCCCGGCGAGGGTGAAGCCGCATTGCTGCGCGAGGGGGCCAAAGAAGCGCGTGTCCTGTTCGACGACGATGAGGAACGTGTCTCAACCGAGGTCTGGCGGCCCGGCTCCGCCATAAAGGTCGACAATCACCGTGGCCTCGAGTTCCTGGTGCTGTCCGGCGACCTCACCGTTGGCGGCGAGAAATTGGAATCGCAAAGTTGGGGTCGCTTGCCTGCGGGCAAGCCGCTCGAGGCGATGACTGGGCCGAACGGCGCTCAGATCTGGATCAAGGACGGTCCCCTTCAGCACGCCGACGTATTGCCGATGCCAGGTTGATGCCTGCGGCGGGAATGTTCATGCGCCGGAAGGTCGTTACGGCTGCATTTTGGAACTGAATTTGAGCAATCGCCGGGACGAATTAGCGTCCCATTTGCCGGGCAAGGCTCAGGAAACCCTCGATATAGGATGTCGTCTCCTCGCCGCGCCGCACACCTAGGTTTATGCTCTTTTGGATGCCGGAATCTCCCAGGCGCAGTGCGCGTATCGGCAGTCCGGACGCATCCTCATGCAGGAGCCAATCGGGAAGAACCGTCACGCCCCTACCCGCGCATACCAGTTGCAGCATCAGGTCGATGGTTTCGGCAGTGCGATGCTGACGGGGTCTGCAGTTCGCCGGGACAAGGAAGCGGGTGTAGATGTCCAGGCGCTCTAGCGTGACGGGCACCGTAATCAACTCTTCGTCCAGAAGGTCCTGCGGCTGTACGCGTTTCCGGCCGGCGAGTTGGTGCGCCTCGTGCACCATCAGGACCAGCTCGTAATCGAACACGGGAGTGAACAGTAGCTCGGGCGTCTCCACCGGATCCGGCGTGATCAACAGATCGATCTCGTAACCTAGTAGCGCCTCAACCCCGTCGAAGCGGAAGGCGGTGCGGACGTCGAAATCCACGTCGGGCCATTGTGTCAGATAGGGTGTTGCAATTCTGGTCAGCCACCGCTGGCAGGGATGACATTCCATGCCGACGCGAAGCGCCCCTCTCCTCCCCAGCGCGAAGTCCGTCAGGACACGCTGCGCGTGCTCCATCTGCGGCAAGACCCGCTCGGCAACGCTCAGCAGGTACTCGCCCGCCTGCGTCAACCGCAGGCCCCGTCCAGTCTTCATCCAGATCTTGATGCCGTGCCGTTCTTCGAACTTGGCGATCGTATGGCTCAAAGCCGACTGGGTGACGTTCAGCTTCTCCGCAGCCGCGGTGACGCTGCCCCGACGGCTTACTTCCCTCAGGATCGCAAGATGCTGCCGATCGATCATTATGATCCATTCTCATGAGTAAATGAAATCATACCATTTCCGCTCATAATGCAATCCCGTTAACCTTCCGTCAATCAGCCCTGCCACGGGCGGCCAATACCGAGGAAGGAACCGCTGTGACGAAGCTCGCACTTGCCCATCAACTCCGTCCGGAGCATGCGCGGGCCGCGTCGATTTTCGACGAGGTTGTCGACCGCAAGAACAGCAACTCCATGAAATGGGCCTGTGCCAGCAAGCTTTTGGCGCCGGACGAAGCTGCGGCCGACCCCTTGCCGATGTGGGTGGCCGACACCGATTTCAAGGCGCCTCAGGCCGTCATAGACGCGCTCCATGCGGCGGTCGACCATGGCGTCTTCGGCTATCCAGGTGGCGCGACGGCATCCTATCTTGACGCTGTCGTCGGCTGGCAGCGGCGACGTTTCGGTTGGGACGTCGCCAAGGAATGGATCCTCCAGACCTCCGGCATCATCACCACGCTGAAGACGGCGGTGCAGGCCTTTTCAGCGCCGGGTGATACCGTTCTGATCCAGCCGCCGGTCTATGCGCATTTCCACAACGATGTCCTGCTGAACGGCCGTCACCTGGCCTACGCCCCGCTCGAGTTCACCGGCGATGGCTATCGCTTCAACGAGAGGACTTTCGAGGCTGCCATCCGCGACAACACCAAGATCTTCATCTTGAGCCATCCACACAATCCCACTGGAAACGTCTGGTCCGAAAGTGAGCTGCGGACGATGGGCGAAATCTGCGCCCGCAAAGGCGTTCTGGTCATTTCCGACGAGATCCACGAGGATCTCATTCTCGACCCAGCCAAGAAGCACAACCCGTTTGCTTCTCTCGGCGAAGAACTCGCCCAAAACAGCATCACCTGCACGGCGCCGAGCAAGACATTCAACCTGCCCGGCCTGCAAAGCGCCAATGTGTTCGTCCCGAACACGAGGTTGCGGGAAGAGCTGCGCCGCCAGTACGAGCGAAACGCCTTCGAGCTGGTCAACGTGCTTGGGATGGTCGCCGCCGAAGCCGCTTATGCGCATGGCGAGCCATGGTTGGAAGAAATGCTCGCCTATTTGCGATCCAATCACGCGCACTTCGCCAAGGCAATCAACGAAGCTGATCCGCGCCTGAAGGTGCTCCCGACCAATTCTCTCTATCTGGCGTGGATGGATTGCCGCGGCCTCGGAATGGATGCCGAGGCGCTGAACAAGTTCATGCTGACCAAAGCCCGCGTCTGGCTCGACAAGGGCCAGAAGTTCGGGGTCGAGGGGCATGGGTTCATGCGCGTCAATCTCGGCTGCCCGCGCGTGGTCGTCGACGAGGCTATCAGGCGCATTACCGCCGCTGTCGCAGCGCTTTGAGGACGAGCCGATGTCTCAGATGATTGACACGCGCCTGGCAGAGCTAGGGGTAGAACTGCCGGCAGCGGCAAAGTCGGTAGCGAATTACCTGCCGGTGGCGCAGGCCGGAAGCATCATTCTAACGTCGGGCCAGTTGCCGCTCGCGGACGGAGCGTTGATTGCGAGAGGTCTGCTCGGAAGGGAGCTTGACGTGGCGGCCGGGGCGCTCGCCGCCAAACAGTGCACTTTGAACATTCTCGCCCAGGCAAAGGCCTGTCTCGGCAGCCTCGAGAGGATCGCCTGGATCGTCAAGATCACAGTCTTCGTCGCCTCGGCCGCCGATTTCACCGAGCAACATCTCGTCGCCAACGGCGCGTCCGATCTTCTCGTCGATGTCTTTGGCGAGAAGGGCAAGCACGCCCGCTCCGCCGTCGGCGTGGCGGCGCTTCCGATGAATGCGCCCGTCGAAATCGAAGCCATCATCGAGATCACTCCAGAACAATAAACATCTTCGGTCCGACAAGGCCGAACAAGTGGGAACTCAACCGATCCAAGGGGCGGAGAATACGGCAAAAAAGCCACCGCTGCCGGATCACAAACCGGGAGAATGAAACATGAAAATGACGACCGCTCTTGCCACGATTGCAGCGGCAACGCTGACGGCCGGTATCGCTTCGGCCGGCACGATGGCCGACGTTCAAGCGCGTGGTAAGCTGAATTGCGGTGTGACCGGCGGCCAGGCCGGCTTCTCTGCTCCGGACGCGTCCGGCGCCTGGCATGGCATGGACGTGGATTACTGCCGGGCTGTCGCGGCCGCGGTCCTGAAAGATCCCAACGCCGTGACCTTCGTTCCCACGACCGGGCAAACGCGGTTCACCGCACTTGCCTCCGGCGAGATCGACATTCTGTCGCGCACGACGACCTGGACGTTTTCCCGCGATGTGGACCTGAAGTTCACTTTCGCGGGCGTGAACTACTATGACGGCCAGGCGTTCATGGTGCCGAAATCTCTCGGTGCCAAGAGCGCAAAGGATCTGAACGGCGCCACGGTTTGCATTCAGACCGGGACCACCACCGAGTTGAATCTCGCGGAATACTTCCGCAAGAACAACATGAAATATGACCCGGTTCCCGTCGAGAACAACGGCGACGTCCAGCAGAAATATCTGGCCGGTGCTTGCGATGTCATCACGAGCGACGGATCCGATCTTGCATCAACCCGGTCGAGCTTCAAGGACCCACAGGATCACATCATTCTTCCGGAAGTCATTTCGAAGGAACCGTTGGGTCCCCTTGTCCGCCAGGGTGACGATCAATGGGCGGACGTGGCGCGCTGGACCTTGAACGCGCTCCTTGCGGCCGAGGAGCTCGACATAACATCCGAGAACGTGGAGAAGCTTTCGGCGGGAACGGACAATCCGGAAGTCAATCGCCTGCTGGGCAAAGAGGACAAGCTGGGCGAAATGCTGGGCCTGGATCCTGCCTGGGCCAAACGGGCAATCGCATCCGTGGGCAACTACGGCGAAATCTTCGCCAGGAACGTTGGCGACAAGACGCCGATTGGGTTGGCCCGCGGACAGAACGCCCTGTGGACGCAGGGCGGCCTGATGTATCCGCTGCCGTTCCGCTGAAAACTTCTCGAGGCGCGGGCTTGCCCCGCGCCTTTCGGTTTCCGGCACGCATAGCCCACAACACACCAGTCGTATGCCGAAGGTAGCGCAGCGAACCTTCAGGGAGACCACTCATGGCCATGAAAAGCGCGGCTCCCCGCGAGCCCTTTCACCTGAGCATGCTCTTCAATGACACTCGTTACAGAGCCCGATCGATCCAGGTCATCGCGTTCATCCTGCTTGTCCTTGCGGCTGCCTGGCTCGTCGACAACACGATCCACAATCTGGCTGCCCTTGGAAAGAACTTCTCGTTTGGATTTCTCTGGAGCACGGCAGGTTATGACATCTCGCCGCACGCAATCGAGTATTCGAGCACGAGCACTCATGCCCGTGCCGCCATCGTCGGTTTGCTCAACACGCTGATCGTTGCGGCAATGGCCTGCGTGACCGCAACGGTCCTTGGCGTGTTGGCGGGCGTGCTCAGGCTTTCCAACAACTGGATCGTCGCCCGTCTGATGACAGTCTATGTCGAGAGCTTCCGCAACGTGCCGGCGCTGCTCTGGATCGTTTTTGTCGCCGCGATCATGTCGCAGGCGATGCCGACGCCCAGCGCATTCCGCGGCGACAATCCCACGGCTTCCATGATCCTGTGGCACAGCGTTGCTGTCACCAACCGCGGCATCTACCTGCCAGGTCCCGATTTCTCTCACAGCCTGGGTCAACCCAGCAGCGCATTCGGCGCGCTTGACCTCAACTACACGGCTATCCTCGGCACGCTCGCGCTTTCGCTTCTCGCCCATCGGAGCCTGGTCAGACACGCGCAACGTATCCAAAGCGCAAGCGGGCAACGTCCGGCCACGTGGTGGAAAAGCCTGTGCGTGTTTGCGCTGCCAATGATCGCTCTGCTCTACGCGCTGGGTTTCCATCTTGAGTATCCGGCCCTGAGAGGGCTGAACTTCACCGGTGGCCTGTTATTGCGCAATTCCTTCATTGCGCTGTGGATCGGGCTCAGTGTCTATAGCGGCGCTTTCATTGCCGAAAACGTTCGTTCTGGAATTCTTGCGATTTCCCGGGGGCAGACGGAAGCCGCTCATGCGCTTGGGCTTTCTCCAGGTCGTACGATGCGGCTCGTGATCCTGCCGCAGGCGCTGCGGATCATCGTACCTCCGCTCATTTCGCAATTCCTCGACATCACCAAGAACACGTCGCTGGGCTTGGCGGTCGGCTACATGGATCTGCGCTCGACGCTCGGCGGCATCACCATCAACCAGACCGGTCGAGAACTGGAGGCGATGCTTTTGATGATGCTGATCTACGTCAGCATCAGCCTGATCATCTCGGGCATCATGAACGTCTACAACAGCCGCGTCAGACTGCAGGAGCGCTAAGATGAACCTGCACAGCGTTTCGTGGGTGCGCCAGGAGATGGTTCTCGCTTCGGCAAGGCCGGCCAGCCAACATGGTCCGCTGGAGTGGATGAGGAAGAACCTCTTCGATGGGTGGCTCAGCACCCTACTGACCGTAGCGTCGTTGTCCGCCATCGCGTTGCTCGCCATGGCCATCGCTCCCTGGCTTGGCAATTCCATCTGGAAAGCCAAGTCGCTTTCCGAGTGTCGGCAGTTCCTCGACGGAGCGCCAGGCGCGTGCTGGGGTGTCATTCGCGACCGCTGGCCGCAACTTCTGTTTGGCTTCTACCCTGCGCAGATTTATTGGCGGCCGGTTCTCGCCTTCGCGTTGCTGTTCGCGGCGCTGGCGCCGGTTCTGTTCCGCGTCCTGCCGTCTCGCGCGCTCTGGTTCAGCGCCGTCTACCCGGGCCTTGCGAGCTGGCTGATCTGGGGCGGAAGCTTCTGGTTCCCGGTCGCGGTCTACCTCGGATTCGCTGTCGCCGCCGCTCTGTTCACGTCGACAGCACGCATCAGTCAAGGGCTTGGCGTGAGCGCCGCCATTCTCGGCGCGGCGCTTTGGTGGATTTATGCCGCCCAGCCTTTTTCGACAGGCGTAAACAGCATCATTCCGATCGCCCTCGAGCCCGTCCCGTCGCGCCAGATCGGCGGGTTTCTGCTGTCGATCATTATCGGCGTGACGGGAATCGCAATGTCATTGCCGCTCGGCATCTTGCTCGCGCTTGGCCGTCGCTCCAGCCTGCCGCTCATCCAGATGCTAAGCGTCGTGTTCATCGAATTCATTCGTGGCGTGCCGCTGATCACGCTGCTGTTCACCGCATCGCTGCTCTTGAACTACTTCCTGCCGCCCGGCACCAACTTCGACCTCGTTCTGCGTGTCGTGATCATGGTGACGCTCTTTGCCAGCGCCTACATGGCCGAGGTCATCCGCGGGGGCCTGGCCGGCCTGCCCCGCGGCCAGTATGAGGCCGCGGAGGCTCTTGGCCTGGATTACTGGAAGGCCCAGCGCCTCATCATCCTACCGCAGGCGCTCAAGATCTCCATTCCCGGAATCGTGAATACTTTCATCGGTCTCTTCAAGGACACGACGCTTGTCATGTTCATCGGGCTTCTCGACCCTATCGCCCTTGCAGCGGCCATTCGCGCCAACACGGAGTGGCAAGGGATCTACTGGGAACTCTTCATCTTCATCGCAGCTGTGTTCTTCATCTTCTGCTTCGGCATGTCGCGATACTCGATGTATCTCGAGCGCCGGCTGAAGACGGATCATCGTTAGGAGAAATGCGCATGACCAAGACGCTACGTGGCCTTTCGCGCGAAGACCACACCGGACTCTCAGAAGCGGCCGTCGAGATCACTTCCATGAACAAGTGGTATGGTGATTTTCATGCCTTGCGAGACATCGATCTGACCGTGCGCCGTGGAGAACGGATCGTCATTTGCGGGCCATCCGGCTCCGGCAAATCGACCATGATCCGCTGCATTAACAGGCTCGAGGAGCATCAATCAGGCAAAATCGTCGTCGATGGGATCGAATTGACAAGCGCCCTGAAGCAGATCGAGAAAGTCCGCCGCGAGGTTGGGATGGTGTTCCAGCACTTCAATCTCTTTCCGCACCTGACCATCCTCGAGAATTGCATCCTCGCCCCGATCTGGGTCCGCAAGGTGCCTGAACGGCAAGCCCGAGAGATCGCCATGCATTTCCTCAAAAAGGTCAGGATACCGGATCAGGCGCATAAGTATCCGGGTCAGCTCTCGGGTGGTCAGCAGCAGCGCGTGGCGATCGCGCGGTCTCTGTGCATGAAGCCACGCATAATGCTGTTCGATGAACCGACTTCGGCTCTCGATCCGGAGATGATCAAGGAAGTGCTCGATACGATGATTACGCTCGCAGAAGAGGGCATGACGATGCTCTGCGTCACGCACGAAATGGGTTTTGCCCAAGCGGTGGCGGATCGGGTGATCTTCATGGATCAGGGCCAGATCGTGGAGCAGAACGAACCGAAGACATTCTTCAGCGCGCCGCAGTCGGAACGCACGCGCACCTTCCTCGGGCAGATCCTAGGCCACTGAGCAACAGCGTCAGCGCCCTGGCGCGTCGGCGGCACATTTTTGCTGAGACATCAGGCATCAACGGCGATGTCAAATTGCTCGCAGATCTATTCCGCCGGCATTGCAGAGGCTTGGTGGTTGTCGGAATACGAGGAGCGAGGCGGCGACCGAGGGTTGCCGCGGCGCCTCACAGTTTCCCCCTTCCCCTGGGCTATTCCTGGCTGCCCGCAAGGATGACGTGTGACAAAACCTCTGATAATATTGCGATCGATTAGAGGATTTGTAACATGCCCTCGGCGCAAGATACGCAAAAGGCGAAGCTCAGAAGCCTGCTCGATGCGCGAAGCATGATGCATGCGCATGAACTGCGCGAGGCTGGCATCAGCGCGCAAACGATCGCGCGCGCCGTCGAGAGCGGTGAAGTCGAGCGTATCTCGCGGGGAGTTTATCAGAAGCGGGACGCGGAAGTCGAAGAGAACCAGATCCTTGCTGAAGCCATCATGCGCGCGCCCAAAGGCGTGATCGCTCTGGTGTCGGCGCTCGCCTTCCACGGACTGACCGACCAAATGCCGCGGCGCGTTTGGATAGCGATCGGGACGAGCGATTGGGCGCCCGTGCAGTCCTATCCCCCGCTGCGTATGGTCCGCTTCACGGAGCCATATCTGCGACAGGGCATCGAACATCATGCAATCGCTGGCCGTGACGTCCCGATCTATTCGATCCCGAAGACCCTTGCCGACCTGTTCCGAAACCCCAAACTGGTCGACCGATCGGTCGCTGTAGGAGGCCTGCGCGCTGCTCTCCAGCAACGCAAGGTAACTCCGAGCGCAATCGCCCAGGCCGCAAAGGCCGGCGGCGCTTGGAAGGTGATGCAACCCTATATCGAGGCGCTCACATCCAATGGCTAAAGCACCGACGAATATGGCGAAGTCGGTCAAGGACCGGCTGCTCAATACCGCCCGGAAGGAAGGCCGCGCATTCGATATCCTGTGGTGCGGTTCGCCGCTTGAACGGCTGCTCTACCGCCTGTCAATCTCAGCGCATCGGGACCGCTTCGTCCTGAAAGGCGGCATGCTGGTCACGGTCTGGGTGGCCGACGACAATCGGGTGACGCGGGATGCAGACTTTCTCGGACATGGGGACGCCGATCCTGACCGCCTGATCGCCGACTTCAGGGAGATCATGGCGATGGAGAGCGACGATGGCCTCGCCTTCGATATCGATGCGCTCACTGCGACGGTCATTCGAGAAGAGATGGAATACGGCGGCGTTCGCCTCAAAACCGCAGCTTATCTCGAAAGGACGCGCATTCCCTTCACAATCGACATCGGTTTCGGAGACGCTATGGCTGATGCGACGCAGCGGCTCGATTATCCGACATTGCTGGATTTTCCCGCTCCGCAGGTTCGTTCCTATCCGCCTGCCACGGTGATCGCCGAGAAATTCCAGGCGATGGTCGCGCTTGGCGTCCTCAACGGACGCATGAAGGACTATTACGACCTGTGGGCGATCCCGCGCGCGATTGACATTTCGGCTGACGATCTGGATGCGGCCATCCGCGCGACGTTCGAGCGCCGGCGGACGCCGATCCCGAAAGAACGCCCACCAGGCCTGTCGGTCGATATGTTCGGCGACGAAGGAAAGCAGCGGCAATGGCGTGCTTACGCCGCGTCGCTCGAACTCGATGCAGTTTCGCTGGAATCGGTCATCGAAGGGGTTTGGGAGTTGGTCGGTCCATCATGCGCGCGGATCGTAGCAAGAAACGAGAATAAGGCATGACCGAGGGCGCCACCGTCATTGACGTCTGGGACGTCGAAACCTTCGACAGCGAGTTGCGCGGCGACCTCGACGCCCACATCGATGTCATTCGCGATTACATGCTCACCTTGCGCCGCCAATGGCTGGAGCGTGAGGCCTCCGATCGCACCATGCCCTATCCCGAGAATCATTATGCGGGCGAGTTCATGTGGGTGAAGGAGCATATCATGCGGCTGATGGAAGTCCGCACAATCCGCGCTTGGCACTATACCCGCATGACCGATGCGGAAGTCGACGTTCTTCGACAGGGCGGCATTTATCCATCTAGCCTCGACACCATCCGATCACGTTTCGCGGCGCAAGTCGCTACTGGCGCATTCAGCCAAGAGGTCGCAGATCGCTTGTTCGCCGACAGCCCGTACCAAAGCGATCAGCTCGACTCCCGCTCCGGCAAATTCTGGATGGTCTCGCATCCCATCGACGTCGAAGACGACGGCGTTGAATTGCTCCTCGAGATCTGGGGCGGCGAGTCAGCCTATTTCTGGCAACGAGATGCGGCGATTCAGGACATGCTGAAGCAGATAGGTCGACCGCGTGTCTTGGAGATTGCCATGCCGCTCGTCCATTCCCGCCATGGTTACTCGGCGGCTGAGGCCGTGGTTGCCACTTATGGCCGGTTGCTCGGCTGCCGACCGGACAAACATGCGTTCGACCTCTACACACATCAGCCGCTCGGTCCTGAGCATGTCCTCGCCGTTCATAGTAAAGGCGAGCCCAATTTCAGCGTCATGGCTCGGGGTTACCCCGCCGGCTTCGTCGACGTGAACCTCGGCCGGTGGGACGAGGAATGAGCGGAGCAAAAACTGCACCC
Source organism: Mesorhizobium sp. M1A.F.Ca.ET.072.01.1.1 (assembly GCF_004023325.1). Classification (NCBI taxonomy): domain Bacteria; kingdom Pseudomonadati; phylum Pseudomonadota; class Alphaproteobacteria; order Hyphomicrobiales; family Phyllobacteriaceae; genus Mesorhizobium; species Mesorhizobium sp. M1A.F.Ca.ET.072.01.1.1. Next base: position 15,410 of record NZ_RZSF01000028.1, read on the forward strand.
GACGCGGTAGCCTTCCTGCGCGGGATCGCTGGAGAACTCGCTGATATCCACCGCGGCAGCGACTATTCACTCTGGCGCGGCGAGGCGAAGCACCGCGTCGATCAATATCTCTCCCGCGCGGAGCCGTTCTCCGATTTCGCGACGTGTTGGGTGTTCAGTGGTGACGGCGGCGGCTCTGCCTTCGGGGGCCGCTTCGGTGAATGGGCGATTGAGCGGCTCGCCGAAAAAATTTCGCCGGAAGATATCGTTGCACTCTTCACGCACGAAGTGGCGCGGAATGCCGCAGTCTACGAGGACGTTTCGCCGGTGCTTGGCATCGAAATCAACGAACCTTGTGAACTGGGCGATGGGGTTCGCCTTGTGCCGCCAGCGGCCGACATCTTCAGCGCGTTCGACTACCCTTGGCGATATTCATGGCCGAGCATGCCCACCGGAACCGGCTTCCTCGTCCAGTCCTACAAGGTAAAGCCAGCCTTCGAGCAACGCCCCGTTGAAGCAAATGGGCCAGCCGGGAAGAGCATGACACAGCCCGCCTCAGCAGCGCGTGATGCAATCCGCCGTCGTTTCCGGCTCGCCTGTTTGCTTGCCTCCAGTGGTGGGGTCGAGTTGCCGATGTCGGTAATTCTGTCGGATCGCCGAGCCTTGCTGTCGGCCGGTGGCACTATGTCAGGCCGTCCGTTTGCGGCTCACCCGCTCGTGGCTTTCCCAGCGGACATGGCGATGATCAAGACCGTCTTTGGGCAGCTCGCGGCATTCGCCGAGGGAGATAGTCTGACCCGTGCAATCGACCGGCTCGGGCGCTCGCGGCTGGCAATCCATCCTGTCGACCGCGCTCTCGATTTGGGCATGGCGGCGGAAATCGTGCTGATGCACGATCTCGGAACGTCGAATACCGAAATCACCTATAAGATCGGCAGTCGCGCCGCCTGGCTCATGGGCGAGGGTGCTGCTGAGCGCGCCAAGATCTTCGATGAGATGAAGCATCTGTATAAGGCCCGGTCGGACGCGGTCCACTCGGGCGTGCTTCCGTCGAAGTCGAAGGTCGATCTCGACCTCGCCGATCAGCTTGTTGTCCGTGTCGTGCAAGCCATCCTTCAGCGTGGCAGTTTTCCGAATTGGACAAGCCTGACGTTGGGGGGCGAAGGCTGACGCAATCTTGTTCGATCGACAGCAGTAATACATCGGCTGCTTAGCGGCCAACGAATGACTCAATAGGAATCGGTGATGCGCTCTCTTACGGACTTCCTTGCTGGCCTGCCTGGTATCATGCCCATTAAGACGAGAAGGCTCGTTCTTGAAGGAGATGTTCTGTCGGAAGCTGAGCGCGCCGACATCTACATGCGCGAAAGGCATTGGCTAGATCTCGTTCTTGAGGTTGGTCCTGATGCAGCCGCGGCGATCCTATTAGCCTACAAAAACGGGCGCCTACCGATGAAGAGAGGCTGTACGCCGACGAATGCGCCGGAAGCAGAAGCTTATCTTGTCGGAGACAAACTTAGGGAGCAACTCGCGGAGAGAAGGAGGAGGGCGCAAGCGGTTAAAAACCCATCGCTCATTCTAGAGCGCGATCTCATGAATCATCACCCGACAGCGTGTTTATTGCTAACATTGGCACCGGATCAGGTTCGATGGTGTTAGCGGACATCACGGTGCATAAGCAGGTCATCGGCTACGAGAGCAATAGCGGGAAGAGCACAGGTGCCGCGTGCGGTTTGATTGGACAGGATCGGATGGTCAGCCCCGGCACTCCGAGACGGTTCCGCACCGGCGGCAAGGAGGGAGCGGGCGACCTAGGATCCGCAGCAGAGAGATAACCAGCCTCCCCCAAGAGAGGGAGAAGGCCTCCTGCACTGCGAGATAGAGGGTGATGCGCGCTTGGGTGCTGGCGGAGAAGGATCGTATGCGCCCTTCCCCGCCTTGTTTGCGTGCTGAGACTATCAGCCGTTAGCGGTGTCGAAGGCATCCAGTACGCGCGAGGAATAGACCAGAGCCGCTCCCGCGTTCAAAGCGATCGCCACGCCAAGCGCTTCAGCGATTTCCTCGCGCGTTGCGCCAACTTTTGCAGCTTCGGCGGTGTGGCTCGCAATGCAGCCGTCGCAGCGCGTCGTGACCGCGACGGCAAGCGCGATCAACTCCCGGGTCTTGGCGTCCAGCCGGGCGGTCTTGTTGCCTGCACCACCGAGCGCCCGAACCCCCTCAAGAGTGGCGGGGGACAGTTGCCCCAGCTCACTCACCCGCGACGACAGTTGCTTCCGGTATTTCGCCCACTCGAGCATTCGAAACCTCTCCATGAAATCGGGACTGATGATCAGGCAAATACATGAGCAAACAGCGAGGTATCACCTGGATCCGCCGCAGGCATATCCAAGAAGCTTCATGAGCAGAAATGGCATCTTCTCACGCAATCATGAGCAGGCGTCATCCGATCGGGCGCTTTCGCATCTGCGCTCACAGGCGCCTTGCGTATTGCCCTGGCGAAGCCGTTATGAAGACTGCTCATGAACTCATGAAATATTGCCGTTTATCGATCATAACGCGGCCGTGCTATTTCTTTCGCCAGCGCCGCCGCCATGACGCGGGAACCAACCTAGCGGCAATACAACGCCCGGCAGGCGGACGTTTTTGATACGAAACGGCGCCCCGACCGGTTCGAATTACAAGCTTTCGAAACCGAGAAAGCCACTCGTCTGGCCGCCACAGGGAGAGACCAAGTAATGACGAATGCGTCTGCACAACGGGAAAGGGTCATCCTGGCGTCGGTTATGGCTGCCAATGCCAATCCCGGCTGGCTGACCAGCGACCGCGTCGAGGCACTGACCGGCGGGCACGGGATGCTCACCATTCCGGTCGTTGCTGCATGCAACGTAATCGCCGCTGAACTTCGTCGTGGCGTGAGCCCGGAGGTCAAATTCGCCGATGCGGTTCGCCAGCCTATTGACGACCTCCTGGCGAAGAGCATTGCGGTTGCTAAGGCAGCGGGTGCTGACGGCGCGAATGCAGCGCTGATCGCAGCAACGCTCCTCTATCTATGCGGAGCCAATGCACAAGTTGGCATCCCCGCCGGCAACCGCAAGCTCGGTTCTTCTGCGCGGATGATTGCGGGGGTGAGCCGCTCAGGCCTTGCGGCAGTGCCCACGGCCAAAATGAACAACAAGATCTCGGGATTCGCGGCCGTTGCTGCGGTTTATGAGGCGATGATGAGGGGAGAGCTCTCGCCGATTCAAGGCCGCGACATCCCGGAAGGCGTTGGCGGCGGGGTCATGGTCGGCCACGGAGCCCTCGGTGAAGATTTCATCTTCCCCGGCATGGCCGAACGGGGCGCGGCTATCGGGACCAAGGCGATGATGGACGCCATGTCCGGTGCCGGCATGCCCAGCCAGAAATTCCTCTCCGCACTTTTCGGCGCGGCAGCGATCCTGGAGATCATCCACCCTGACGCCGACGTGGCGGAAGAGTACGGGCCCTATGGCAAGGTCACCAGTGCGTTCGTGGCCGGAAGATCGGCCGTTCGTACTGCCGGCCTGCCGGAGAAAGTGCATGTCCGCATCACCGGCAAGGAAGTCGAGACAGCAAGGCTGATCGGCGATCTTGGCCTGATCCTCAAGGACATCGGCGGACCCACTGTGATCGGCCTCATGGCGCTGGATGAAATCATTTCGGTGTTCGAAGAGGGGATTTGCGGGGCGGGTGCCGGCCCAGTCAATCCTCCGCTCGGCCACGTCTGCGGCGATGCGGTCATCGCGCTGATGTGCCTGTTGCAAGACGGCTCGACGGAACAGAGCGTGGCGCGGGCTTTGCGCGATCGACGGCTCGGCTTCAGCTTCGACCCGGAGACCGCAATGATGGCGATGAACATCGTTGCCCGAAAGGCGACCCAGATTTGTAACGGGCCGGTGACCGAAGCGCTGATCATGTCCTCCACTCCCATGGTCACCAAAGCTCTGCATGCCCGCGCGGCGCGCAGCTATGACGATCTGATGGCCGGCAGGAGCGTCGGCGAAATCGTCCGCGCGATGGACGAAGAACGTCAGCTTCTGGTGGAGGCACGCGGCTCGGAATTCCTGAGCAAACTAAAGGGCACCAATATCAAGGTTCATTTCACCAAGATCGGCAAGGGAGCACGGCGCTCGAGCAAGATGGCTGCACGTTGGCTTGCCTTCGATCCGGCGCTTGATGCCGAAGTGACCGTCGGCGACGAGACGATTCACATGGAAGGCATCATCAACGCCGTCATTCCGGAAGTGGCGCAGGGGATCGGTAAGGAACGCGCGCCGTTCCTGACGGCGCTCGCGCCGATCGCAAGCGAACTGCTGCTCGCTGGCAATGTGATCATGAACGTCACAATCCCCGCCGTGGTCGCTGCCGCGATGGGCAAGATGAACGCTTCGGACGCCGCCAGCGAGGCGCAGTCAGCAGGCCTGATTTCCGCAGGTATTCCCGGTACGAAGGCCAAGGCGGAGGCCGCGGCGCTAGTCGCTGTCGAATCCATGGCGCTCTGATGGCAGGCGGCGTCATCCTCCTTATGGCCCAGATCGATGATGCGCCGGGCGAGTTGCTCGGGCATGTCATCGATAAGATGACCGAGATGGGCGCCAAGAATGTCCAGCTCCTTTCCAGCCTGGGCAAGAAAGGCCGTCCAGCCTACGTACTGTTGGTCGACATCAACGCGGAGGACGAGCCGGAATTCGCCTCCCTTCTCGTCGGCGATCTGGGGATTTGGGGCTACCGGGTTCTCGAATCCCAACACAAGCACTTCGACATCCGACGCTATCGGACGCAGCTCGAACTGAAATGGGCGGGAGGCGAGACCAGTTTTCCACTGCGCCTCAAACGCATCCTTAACGAGGGGATGTTCATGCGGGCTAAGGCCGAACACGACGATCTTGTCGCCATATCCGCGCAGATGAGAGACCTTCTGCCGGTATCAGTGGCAGTGCTGAAGGGGGCGATTGAGACCACCATTGGATCGACTGAGCCGGGCAAGACCTTGCGCGTCGATCTGTCTGGTCTGCAGCTTGCGGGCCGATAAAGGATGGAAGGCCCGATGCATATTCATCTTGATGTCCTGGGCGGCATTGCCGGCGATATGTTTGTCGCCGCGATTTTGGACGCCTGGCCCGATCTGGCTGAAATCGTGCAAGAAAACCTTCGTCTTGCCGGTCTGGAAGACGACGTAGAGGCTGCGGTGCGGCCGCATGACGACGGCGTGCTGACCGGCAGCCGCTTCGATGTCACGAAGATGGGCTCCGAACCGGCCACCGCCCGACCTCATTGCGGTCACCATGCTCATGGGCACGCGCACGAGCATGATGGCCATGACGAGCGGCATGGCCAACATCACCATGAGCACGTCCATGACGAGCACCACGGCCACCATCATCACACTCATTGGCGTGACCTTCGTGCAAGGCTTGAGGGAAGCCGCTTGGACGAGACTGTGAAGCGCGCAGCCATCGCGATCTTCCATGAGCTCGCCCTGGCCGAGGCCGCGGTTCATGGCAGGGATGTCGATGACGTGACCTTTCACGAAGTCGGCAACTGGGATTCGATCGCTGACATCGTAGCCGCGGCGACACTAGTCGACGCAGTGGGCGAAGCAAGCTGGTCGGTCGGATCGCTCCCGCTCGGGCGCGGCTGGGTGGAGACTGACCACGGCCGGCTGCCTGTTCCAGCTCCTGCCACGACCCTATTGCTGCGCGGATTTGCCTTTCATGACGACGGTCGCGTGGGCGAACGCATCACGCCGACGGGAGCGGCTATCCTGCGCTATCTCTCTCCCTCGACCAGTATCGGCTCCTCCCCCCATGTGCTCGATCGCACCGGCATCGGCTTCGGCACGCGGCGCCTCCCCGGCATGAGCAATGTGCTTCGCGTTCTGGCCTTCACGGCTGAAGCCGCAGTGCAGGATCGCGTCGGTGTCATCCAGTTTGAAATCGACGACCAGACCGGCGAGGAATTGGCGGCGGGCCTTGATCAAATTCGTGCAGCCGAAGGCGTCATCGACGTGACCCAGTCGCCGGTCTTCGGCAAGAAGGGACGGATGATGGCCTCTGTTCAGGTCCTCACACGCCCCGATGCAATCGAGGCAATCGGTGCGCTGTGCTTCCGACAGACCACGACGCTTGGCCTGCGCAGCCGCACGGAGGCGCGCACCATCCTGCCGCGGCGAGCGGTCACAACCGGCGATGGAGTACGCGTGAAGCTAGCCTATCGCCCCGGCGGGCCGACTGCCAAGGTAGAGATGGATGACGTGGAAGCCTTTCGTCAGAGCCACAAAGCCCGGTCTGAGTTGCGCCGCAGCGCCGAGGCAGAGGCGCTGGAGAAAAGCCATGACGACCACTGAAGCCTTCTTGCGCCGTCTCGACGCGGTGTTCGACAGCGCCCGTCCCGCGGCTGTGGCCATCTCCGGCGGGGTCGACAGCATGACTCTGGCTTTCGTGGCGCACCTTAGGTTGGGCGCAGACCTGACCATGTTCCACGCCGCCTCGGCCGCGGTCCCGGTCAGCGCGACCGAACGGGTCAGGGACTATGCGGCGCGCCATGGTTGGAACCTTCGGGTCATCGACGCCGGCGAATTTAGGGACGAACGCTATCTCGCCAACCCTTCCAATCGCTGCTTCTTTTGCAAATCGAATCTCTACGGCGTGCTGTCGTCCCTCTCGAAAGCGCAGATCTTTTCCGGCACGAATACAGACGATCTTTGCGACTGGCGGCCCGGTCTCCAGGCAGCCGAGGCCAATAGCGTACGCCACCCCTTTGTCGAGGCCGGCATGTCCAAGGCCGACGTGCGGGCGATGGCGGCAGCGCATGGCTTGAACGACCTCGCCGAATTGCCTTCGGCACCCTGCCTTTCAAGCCGCATCGAAACGGCCCTCCGGATCGAACCTCAGGTGTTGCGCGCCGTCGATCAGGTCGAGATGCTGGTCAGCCGCGAGCTCTCGCCGGACACCGTTCGCTGCCGCGTCCGTCAGACGGGGGTCATTGTCGAACTAGATGAAGCTACCCTGTCGCGCCTGTCCGATCAGGGGCGCGTTCAATTGGCCCGCAGAATCGCTGAGGCTTTCGGCGGTTCGCGACCTGTCCATTTCGAGGCCTACGTCCGGGGCAGCGCCTTCTTGCGGGAACAAAGCGCATGAACGAACAGATTAGATTGGACTTTCAGCGTCCTGAGCGGCTGGATTTCGATGAGGCCATCCTTTGCGCTCGTAAGTCCGATCCCCAGCTTACCGTAATCATGGACCGGGTGTTGGCGCATGGCGCGCGGTGCCTGATGACCCGCCTCGAACCCGATGTCTTCGCCCGCATGGCGCCCACTTATCGCGAAAGGCTGGATTACGATCCCGTCTCGAGGACAGCTTACCTGAACTGGACCCCTGCTGGCGAACTGGAACTGCCTCGGATCGCGGTGGTGTCGGCTGGCAGCTCGGACATGCCGCAGGCGGCCGAAGTCACGCGAACGCTCACCTATCTCGGCGCCGCGACGAAGCAATTCATCGACGTCGGCGTGGCCGGCCTGTGGCGCTTGTTGGAGAGTGTCGACGAATTGCGGACCTTTCCGGTCATTGTGGCGGTCGCCGGAATGGATGGCGCCCTTCCAAGCGTGCTTGGTGGGCTCGTGCCCGGCGTGATCATCTGCCTGCCCACCTCGACCGGATATGGGGTTTCGAACGGAGGAGAAACCGCCCTTCACGCAGCGCTCGCTTCCTGCGCACCCGGACTTGCGGTCGTAAACATCGACAACGGGTACGGCGCGGCATGTGCCGCATTCCGGGCTCTAAATATGATCCGCCGAGCCGCAGCCGCTGCGACTGTGTGACGAGGTTGCGCCGTTGCATGATCCGACTGTGAATTTGTCCAGAAGCTCAGGGAGGTCTCTCCTGCAGTCTTTTCGACGACCAACTTTTCGCGCGAAGGCAAAGATCGCCACCGTTTATGGTTTTCTGATCATCGTAACTATCGTGGCCTGAATCTGGGCTTGGATTGTTGTCAACGGCCAGCCGGTTCTACTAAGGACAGCCATTGTCGTCGATGGTGTTCTTTACCACGCGTCCGGCCCTCACGATGAGGGATAGGTGGTCGCCCTGGCCGCCGAGCAGCGACATGTTCTCCAGCGGGTCACCGTCGACGGCGATAAGGTCGGCGAAGACGCCGACCTGGAGCGATCCGACCTTGCCGGTCATGCGCAGCAACTCGGCCGCATAGCACGTCGTGGACCTGATCACCTCGATCGGCGGCAACACCTCGGCGCGTATTGTGAATTCGTCGGACTGGTACTTGTGCAGTTCGCCCAGGAGATCGGTGCCCAACGCCATCGTCACCCCGGCCTTCTGGAGAATTTCGAGCGAGCCTCGGCTGCGCAGCCGGACGTCGTCGAGCTTCGCGACGGACACATCCGGCAGGCCCAGCGCCTTGGCATCCTTGTGCAGCGCTTCGTAGGCCACCAGTGTGGGGCAGGCGATAGCGCCGCGTTCCTTCATGAGGCGCGCTGTCGCCGGCTCGATCAAGTTGGCATGTTCAACCGAGCGCACACCGCACCGCACCGCACGCGAGATCGCCTCGTCGGTGTAGAGATGCGCGGAGACGTAGGTCTGAGCGTTCGCCGCCTCTTCGACGATGGCCTCCAGCTCTGATATCGAGAACTGCTGGAAGTTGATGGGATCCGTCGGCGACGACACGCCGCCATTAGCCATCGCCTTAATGAACTGAGCCCCCTGGCGGATTTCGTCGCGGGCAGAGTGACGAACGGCGTCGACGCCGTCGCAGACCCGGCCCATCGCGCCGAGACGGTAGGTCTGGGACTCGGCGCTGCGGTTATCGACGAAGCCGCGATAGTCGCTGTGACCGCCGGTTTGGGAGAGCGCCTTGCCGCAGAAGACAAGACGCGGTCCCTCGATCTGGCCGGCTTCCTCAGCCTGGGCCAGCGGCCGCGTCGCTCCGCCGACGTCACGCACCGTCGTGAAGCCGCGCATCAGCATCTGCTTCATAATGCGCGCCGCGCCGAAGGCGACCGTCACGTCCGGAAGCATCGCCGTGCGGCCAGGGTCGACGGTGATCGCCGTCACATGGACGTGGCAGTCGATAAGCCCCGGCATCAGGGTGCGGCCCTTCAGGTCGATTGTGCGCGCCGCCTTTGAGGAGATCGGCTTCTCGGAGATTTCCGCGATCACGCCATCCGCGATGCGCAGCCACGATTCCGACGTCCCGGCGAAGCCGTTCCCGTCAAGTATCCTGGCATTGGCCAGGATCAAATCATCCGCGGGCATGGTTCCTCATTCTTTGTGCTGGCGGGGTGTGAACGAGATATGCGTGTGGCGGACGCTCTCGCGAGAACGCCGCCCAAATGCCTGTCAGGACAAGCAGGTTGTCAAATCCAATCACCAGCAGGAACAGTGCAGAAATCGATGTGCCGATGACGCCACCAATGTCGTGGGAGACGTGAAGCTGGTTCCCGGTGGCTGCGATGACCACGTAACCCACAACGACGATGCTGCGCCCAGCAAAAAGAAGAAGCCGACCGAAAACGGATGTTTGCCTTCGTGTGTGAGCTTGCGCACGATATTGTCTATTGCCGCAATATGGTCTGCGTCATCGAAGGCCGAGCATATAGGCCGGGCCGAGCACCTACGAATGAGGTGCTCGCCCATATTGCACGGCGTAAGGTTGAGAACAGCCTGGACGGGATCCGGTCTGCCCTCAAGTCTTTCATTGGGCGTTTCCGCCGCTTTTAAAATCGAGCCGAAGGATCGCCGACCTGTTAGAAGCGGTAAGTGACGCCTGCACCAATCAACCAGGGGTCTAGCTTGGCCTTGCCTTTCAGATCGGTGCCGGCCACTTTGACGGTAAAATCTGGTTCCAGGAAAAGCTTCTTGACATCGACGTTGACCCCCCAGTGCTGATCCAGCATGTAGTCGAAGCCGACCTGCAGCGCGGCACCAAACGTGTTCTTCACATGGAGAGCATCGGCGCTGCCGACACTTTGATTGTAAAAGACGGTGTAGTTCAGGCCGGCGCCGACATAGGGTCGGAAGGCCCCGAGGTCGGTGATATGATACTGCAGCGTGAGCGTGGGTGGCAGTATCCATACCTTGCCGACATTCCCCAGCGCGCCGATTGCTCCGGTGCCATCAACGTTGGCGTAGGTAGTGGCGAGTATGAGTTCGGCAGCGATGTTTTCGGTGAAGAAATAGGAGATGTCGAATTCTGGCGTCACGGTGTCTGAATAGGAGAGATTGGAACCGGCGACCCCGCCGACGTAACCTGAATCGTTGGTTTTCACTCCCAACGCGCGCACGCGGATCTGCCACGGGCTCGACGCCTCCACTGTTCCCTGGTCCTGTGCGATGTAACGTTGCGCAGGGTCTGCCGCTAAAGCCTGCTGACCCACCCCCATAAGGACGATGAGCGCCATCGCACCCTGCGCCGCAATCATCCGCACTTTTGTCATCATGTTCTCTCCTGGTATCTGATAACCGTAGACTCTGTCGTTTGCGCGCGCGGGATGATTTCTCATCACGCGCTGATACAGACGTCTGCGAAGAGCACTGCATTTGTCGTGCCAACGAAAAGAGACATTGGGAAACCGCAAGATTCGCTTCCGACACACTCGTGCCTCGGAGCTGATATTGTCGTGTTTCGAGCCGATATTGTCGTGTTTTGCACAAACGGACTAACGACCGAAAGCACGCGAGAGCTACCCCCGACCCATTGGCAGAGGATGAACGAGACAATACCTCACGAGGTGGTCGCGATGCTGGTCATGCGAGGTGGGCTCTTCCATCCCCAACTTCAATGTCTCACGAGAGTGTTTGGCCTGCCAATCAGGCTTGAGGCTTGAGGTGATCGCAATTTCTATTATTAGCGCGCTAGCACTGATCCGGCCTAGCATGGTCATGTCGATCGTGTGATCTTTCTCCCAGCCGGCCACGCCATGTTGGAAGCTCTCTTCGAACGCGATCGAGAAGATAAGGCCGCACGTCAATTCAATGTGGTGGCTCTCTCACGAGATGGCCCGCAGAGCGAACTGTCCAGCACCGGCTGGCGCTGGATTTCTCACATGGTGTTGGCCGCGCGATGATCCACCTCGCACTCGGGCGATGGAAACTCGGAGACACATCCCATTCAGGGACGCCCTAGCCAGCGCTCTTCTTGCCTTCATGATCTCATCGGCAAACCCGCCGCGGCCGAGTGACCGCCGTCGAGTAACCTTCCAGATGCCGGGCCCAAAGCGGTCCTGGAATTTTGGGCGCTGCCCGCCAGCGTCGCCAAGTGTTTGCGGTTCGTGGCGATATCAACGGCTGCGGCGATCGCTCTAGATGCACTAGCTCCGCGCTCGGCAGCCGTCGCGGCGACTCCCAGCCGGGTCGCAGCTGACCGTACGGGTCAGCCGTTTCGAAAGGTATAACCGTAGCCGTTGATCGCAGGCGCACCGCCGAGATGCGTGAAAAGAACCCTCGATCCCTTGGCAAAAAAGCCTTTCTGGACCAGGTCGATCATTCCTTGCATCGATTTGCCTTCGTAAACGGGATCGATGATCATACCTTCGAGCCGCGCGCACAGACGGATGGCATCCTTAGTTTCCGGGGACGGTATGCCATAACATGGGTAAGCGTACTCCTCGAGCAACACCACATCATCCTCGACCAGTTCCATTCCGAGATCGACGAGCTCCGCTGTATTTTGGGCAATATCCAGCACTTGCGCCTTGGTTCGCGAGGGAGTGGCAGAGGCATCGATACCGATGACGTTGCGATGTCGACCGTCATTGGCAAATCCGACGATCATTCCGGCATGCGTCGAGCCCGTGACCGTGCAAACGACGATGAAGTCAAATGCAAACCCAAGCTGTTTCTCCTGAGCGCGCAACTCCTCTGCGAACCCCACGTAGCCGAGGCCACCATACGGGTGAACGGACGCGCCAGCTGGTATCGCATAGGGTCTGCCGCCCCTTGCTTTGACCTCATAGAGCGCCTTTTCCCAACTGCGGCGGATGCCGATGTCAAAGCCCTCGTCGACCAGATGCACTTCTGCTCCCATGATGCGGCTTAAGAGAATGTTGCCGACCCGATCGTAGACGGCATCCTCATGTGGAACCCAGCTCTCCTGAACCAGGAGGCATTTCATGCCAATCCTGGCGGCGACCGCGGCGACCATTCGCGTGTGGTTAGACTGGACGCCGCCGATGGAGACAAGCGTATCGGCATCTGAGGCGATGGCGTCGGGGATGATGTATTCGAGCTTGCGCAGCTTGTTTCCGCCAAACGCGAGTCCGGAGTTGCAGTCCTCGCGTTTGGCGTAGACTTCCACCTTTCCACCCAGATGCTTGCTGAGCCGATCGAGCTTCTCGATGTGCGTCGGTCCAAAGGTAAGCGGATAGCGTTCGAACTTTTCCAGCATGTTCTCTCCGGCGATGCGTGAATGAGCCGAGACTTGCTATACACATCAGCTTAAGGGGTGCGCTGTCCGACCTCTTAGAAGAGCTTCGTCACATTCCAGCGCCTCATTCGCCGTCCCGACAAGCAAAGGCCACGCCGGCGTCCCTACCAATGGCCTGTCGCACCAAAACTGCGTCGCCGGGATTGGAGCGACGGAATGCCGTCGCCGTCGACCGCACAAAGCATAGCATTCCTTGAAAGATCCACCCGATGTTCACGGTTGATTTGAACCGGCATAAATCTGACTTTGATCTCGTCATCGCGCCTCAGTGGAGCAGCGATATGCCGCCCATCGGAAAGACCGGAGCCGCATCGGAAGATTTATTCCTGACCACCTCATCATTGTCTGGCAGCTGATATTCCGACTGCGTCGCAACTCCGAAATGTTCAGCCCTTTGGCCAGTTTTGCTAGGGCCGCCAGATCGCCAGATCAGAAAGAGCACGCTTGCGAAATAGACTATTTGGAGGAGCAGCGAACAAGCCAGCGTTGTGACGATTGCCGTGCGGATGGAATGAGACGCAAAGTAGACAGCCAAAGCGTTGCTGCACAGGATTACCCAAAAAGCGCGATAAAAGATTCTGAAGGACAACGCCGTTCTCCTGGTTTTCTCGCCACGTCATGCAGCGACCTTGTCGGCGGCAACATGTGTCTGGCAGTTCTTCGGGCAGACTCGGCCGCAGGCTCCGCAGCCGACGCAGCGGCCTGCGTAGTCGACGACCATGATCATGCGATTGAGCTCGCCATCGAAGTCGTCGTCTTCGTCGTTGCAGGGGCCGAGGATTTCGCCTGCGTCATCGACGCCGTAAAGGTGCATGACCTCGCGCGAGCAAACCTTAAAGCAGCGTCCGCAGCCTATGCAGATCGTGCCATCGATAGCGGTGAGATATTTCGGCATCCATTTGGAGCCGTCGCGGGTGACGAAGGCGCTCGTCATCGCGCAGTCTCCGATGCGGCGAGATCTTTCTTGGCAGCGTCCAACTCGGCAAAAACGGCGAATGTTCTCTCGGCAACCACCTTGATATCGGTCCAGTTGACCGGGAGGTCTTCGGCAAGGTCGTGCAATTCCATCTTCGCGGTTCCCGCACGCGACTGCAACTTGCGGACCTTCTTCTGCAGCTCTTCAAGGTTTGACATTTAATCCTTCCTCGAAAACGGCTTCCATCATACCAGCGAGACGTCGGTACTGACTTCGGTGTCTGCGGTCGCATCGTCGACCAGTCTCGTACCGGCCTTCGCAAGTTGTCGGAACGTCTCGAAGCCGAACCGGTGGATGTCCGGACAGAACGACCCAACGTCCGGCACCGAAAAGCCCGCGCCCAGAGGTCTCACGGGTTTGGCCTCCACAATTGGCGATGTCACCGGGCCGAAACGCTCCGCGATCGCAAGCCCGACGGCGCTGTAAAACATGTCGAGCCTCCAAAGCGCGTGGGGATCGGGATAGCCCATGCCAGGGATCGCGCGGCGCTTATTCCTGGTGACGATGAAGCCGGCCAGCAGCGCTGCGTCCGATTTGCCTTCCCATAAGCAGTAGGACTCCTCAGCACGGATCAGCCGCACGAGGCATTTGACGAACGGGGTGGCAAGGGCCGCCTCGTCCTCGTTGATAGCAGCGCAGGTCGCGGCTTCGGGCAATTTCATATTCTCCCCATTTCAGGCCTCTTCCTCGAATTTCTTTTTCCGGCAACGCCTAGCTCGGGCACACGTGCGCGGCCGATGCCCGGCTCGGAGCGTGCAATTCCAAGCAATTGATGTCCCGGCGAGCGGTCTTGGAGGCGTCTTCGACCGCGAAGCCTTCCACCACGGCGAGAATTCGCGTCCAACATCACTTGCGCGCTTGTGCGGCCGCGGGTCATCGCAAAATTCGAGCTTTGAACCTGCCGCAAACGATCCACCCGGTGCTGCATGGGGCCTACTTGCTGCGGTCACGCCAGGTAAACGGGCGAATTGGCCAGTAAACATTCAGATTGACGCCCCTTTTTATGTATTTTCGCCGGCCGATTGCGCTTTGGTGCCGTCCGGAAAATGTTTTGCAGAGCCGCGTAGAGAACGCTGCAACGGCCCTCCCGCCCTTGTAGCTGGCTAGGGCCTGCAGCAAATCCGGTAGAAGGTGCTGTTTCAGGGCGTCCGGAGTAAGCTCCGGACTGTCAAGCGACTCCAGTGCTGACTTAAGCAACGCGATCGCGCGATCCTTATTTCCGCTGTCGTAATAGTATCTAGCGACCGCCGGATAGGACCGGAACTTGGGGCCGTCGCCTTGCGGGGGGTTGAGTGCCAGGATGTGTTCGGACAGCTTCTTGCCCATCGCGAAGCGCTCAGCAGATGGAAAGTGCGAATGGTCGCACGCCGGACCGAAGAGCTGGCCTAGCGCTGCAAGCATCCAGTTCTCGGAGTTTCTATCGATTGCGTCGCGAACCAATTGGCGCATGACGGGCATGCCTTTTTGCATGTCGTGCATTCTGTGAAGTAACAGATGAACATGAGCCAGGCGGAAACTGATATCGTCCGGCACCAAAGCGATGCCCTCTTCGATCGCCGAGAGCGCCGTCTTCCAATCCTCTATCTTTATCGCCGCCCAGAATCTGTCATTGATCGGCTTCTTCAACGCCTGTTCGCGCGCTACTGCGCCATTTCTGGCGATCCGTGCCGTGTCGGCGGCCTTCGCTTCATCGCTGGTTCGCCAACTGCCGTTCAGCACCTTCGGCAAAACCTCAGCGAGTTGCCTCGGATGACCGATAAAGGCGATATGGCCGTCCCGGTCGACCACGAACGAGGTCGGAATTCCGACCGAAAAGCTGGGCTCCCTCCAAAGCTTGTTCATTTCACCTATAGGGTCGAACGCGATCCGATAGTTCAGATCCGGGCACTTTTCGGCCAACCACGCGCCCAACTTGGCTCGGGCTTCAACGGGCGCGGAAGCGTCTTCATCGGCCGCGACTCCGACGACCTCAAGTCCGGCTCCCTTGTATTTCTCCTGCAGTTGCACCAGTTGGAGCGCCGCCGCCGCACATGGTCCGCACCAAGTCGCCCAAAACTCGACGACGTACACTTTGCCGGGCTGGAAACGCGCAAGCGGCTCGCCACGCAGCCAGGTCTCGACCTTGATCGGGGGAGCCTGTGACTCCATTTGCAACGCCATGTTACTCTCCAAGGCTATTGCCAAAGGTTGCGCGACTTTGTTTCCCTCTTGGCGAGGAGCACACGGGTTGAAGGAAAGCGAGCATCACTCGTCTCGCGCGTCTGCGCGCATTGAGCGTTTACTCAGTCTTGCCGCATCCAGTGTTGCCGCATCTCCACTAGCAAAGGGTGTGCCAGTGCGCTCAGCGTGCAGTAACGGGTGATTTCGCTTGAGAACCCACGCGATGAAGATGGCCGGTTGTAATGAACCCGACATGTTTGCCGCCGTTGTCAGGTTTCGGCCACGCGTCACGCGCTGCGCTTGCGCGCCGCCAGCAGAGCTTGGCCATAGACCAACATGTATGCCGGCCAAGGGACGAGCCGGTGGACATCATGACTGCGTCGGCTATCGCCAGGCTTGTCATCATCGTCCCGCTTCGCCCATTGGGTTGAGCTTTGTGCCGTTACGGTCCCTCAGGCGGTAGCGGAACTCGGCATTCGCCACTGCAATGGGCCGCTCCATGCGCGTGCCTGCTGTGTCCACTCGCCGCCTTGCGATTGAATTTCCCGGCTGGTGACATGGCCGTCCTGCACGACGACGATGGTCCAACTGCGGCCCGCCACTACGCCATCGCCAATGCCGCCATTGTTAGATTGACCATGATGATCGTCACTGGCCAGGAGTGCTGGTGCCGGCCGGTGAACTCTGCGGCGTTCCTGCCTTGTGTTACCCTGTGTGTTTCCGGCGCCCGGGGCGCCACAGTGCCCGCCCAGGTGCGAATGGGAGCATTGCGGGGATTTGATCAGCCCAGGACCATTCGGCCGCCACGCAGGTCGGCCCGGGTCCGACTGAATACACTGAAGATGCGGCGGTTCTCGCCGCTCTACCATCTCAGCCAATGACATTATGATTGACACCATCGCTTGCCGCCCAATCCGGCAAGGTCCCGACAGTCCACAGTCGAAGTCGAGGGTCTTGGCCATGCGGTACTATGATTGCGTTGTCCAGCCCCAACCCAATAGTGAGGGCGATGTGATCCAAGATTTCGCCCATGCGGTGCCGATGTGGGTCCGAACGGCGTGCCCGCGTCGAAAGGATTCTCGTTTTCGACCTGACGCCGACCTGCGAACCCTTGAGATTTGACTGCAATGAGAAGCCCAGTACGTCGGCGCGGCCGTTAAGTTCCGCTCACGGATCTTCTCAAGCGAGCAGAAGCCATCCTAAGGGCACACTGGAGACGTGCGGGATGCCTCGGGCCGAGGCGCTTGTAAATTGTATCGAGGCGCTCCGCGAAAACCTGCGCGTTTGCCGCGACCTTGGCCGACTTGGAGCATCAGGATAGGCGACCAGCGAAGCAGAGCTTCGAACGGCATAGGTGCCCCCTTCGGAACCGTCACCGCGCCAAAAACAGCGGCAATGGCGGCCTTGCTTCTATCCATCTCCTCACGCCACCGAAGAGCCGCTCCCGCAGCCGTCGGCTTCCATAAGCGCCCATGACAATCATGTTGGCAGACGTGTCGATTGCGTGCTGCGCGAGCACCGTTGCCGCCGGCTTGCCGGCGCTCGGCAGCCGGTCGACCGATACTCGAGCACCATGCCGGGTGAGATAGGCGGCGATGTCGGCTCCCGGCTCGGTGCCCTTTCCGGTGCAGGTCACCTCCGGATCGACCAATGTGAGCCGAACTTCCTCGGCACCGGATAGCAAATCCAGCGCTTCCCGAACCGCACGGGAAGCCTCCACGCGAGAATCCCAGCCGACCAGCACGCGCCGCGGCGACAGCGTCGCCTCAGCACCCTTCGGTACGACGAGCACCGGCTTTCCGGTATCGAACAAGCTGCCGTTGATAACAAGAGGTCCGAGATCGATGTCGTTGAGCAGTGCGGGACCGACGATTGTCAGGTCACTGCAGAGCGCCCGCTGTCGCACCGCGTCGCCGACGCTGGCCTGATCGCAGTATTCGGTATCGACGTCATAGCAATTCCACAGGGCTCCCAGCAGTTCTTGAATATCCCTGGACGTCTTTTCCAGAATGGCCATGTCGTGTGAAAATTTCTCGATTTGCCTATACCGCTTTTCCAGCCTGGCAATGGCCGCTGCATGTCGTTTTGGCCACTCAGGCATGGAACAGCAAAGCGGCGGAGACCCCATAATAAGTACCGAAAGGTTCGCACCGCCCTCAGCACATAAGCCGGCAGCTATTGTGACGTCCTTATCGGAGTGGTGAGCTCCCGTCACACTAAGTACGCTTTTGAAGGCCATGGACTGCTTCTTTTCGAGTATGTTGTACCTGCAGGCGTTTCGAAGCCACAAGACTTGCCCTTGCGAAGGAGATGGGAAATGGCAAACCGGCCTGCCATTCAGCCATCCGGCTTCTCCAACGAGTAACCTGCCGATCTGACGGTACGAATGACGCTGTCGGGCGAGGCCGCCTTCAGCGCCTTTCTGATCCGGCTGATATGGACGTCGACGGTGCGTGCACCGATATGGATATTGTTGGGCCAGGCCGCGTCGATCAGCTCGTCTCGGCTAAAGACCTTGCCGGGAGCCTCAAGCAAATGGCGCAGAAGATTGAACTCGAGCGGTCCGAGATGGATGTCATGGCCATTACCGCGAACTCGGTAGGCGTCGAGCTTCATCTCAAGGCCGCCGCAGCACAGCCAGCTGCCGTTTTCGGCCCCGTTTGAACCCGGCTTCGGCAGCGCCAGCTTCGTGCGCAGACAGTCAAGCAGCGTGGCCGGCGCGATCGGCCGCACAAAGCTCTCGTCGATGCCTGCCTTCAAGAGATCGAGGTGCTGGTTCTCGGCGCCGGGGGCAATCAGGGCAATAACGGGAAGGCCACCCGTGCGGGGCTCGCTCTTGAATGTTGCGCAGATTGTGGAGCCCGTTGCGCTTGCTGGCCCGCAATCCAGCACCACGGCCTGGAGCTCTCGTTCATCGGCCGCTGCAATTGCTTCCTTCACGCCGCCGGCCGGCTCACTCGTGAAGCCGTCCACCCCCAGAATGTGGCTCAGGAACAGATACAACTCCGCATCTTGCGAACAGATCAGGACCAATGGCTTCATCGGCGCTACCCCAAGAAGCAAATCGGCCTCGACCGCCTCGGTTGGGTGGGCGGGCCATGGCATATCTTCAACGCCCGGCATGATCTCCTTGCCCGAAAATCGCTTCCATCACGCCCGCGCCACCTCGGGATAGGCTTCAATGGCCGCGATCGCGTCGCCGGCCAGTTTCGTACCCGCCGCCGCGAGTTTCCAGAACGTCTCGAAGCCGAAGCGGTGGACGTCGCGCAGGGTCTTCGACAGAACGACCAAACGCCCGGCCGTGAAAAGCACGCGCCCGAAGCCCTCATGGCTCATCTCCATCATCGGCGATGCCATCAGGCCGGAGCGCTCCTCGATCGCGAGCCCGACTGCGGTGTAAAACATGTCGAGCCTCCACAGGACGTCAGGATCGGGATCGCCGATGATCGGGATCGCACGGCGCTGTTCCTTTGAAATGATAAAGTCGCCGAGGATCTCGGCGTCCGATTTGCCTTCCCACGACCCGTAGGAATCCTGAGCGCGGATGAGCCGTACGAGGCATTTGACGAACGGGGTGGCAATTGCCGCCTCGTCCTCGGCGACATCGGGGCTGACCACGGCGTCAAGCATTTCGCCTACTCCTCATTTGAGATCCTCGTCTTCGAAGCACGGTTTCTTTTCGGCAACGCCGGCCTGGCCCAGCACCTTGCGCAGCCATGGGGGAGGAGCCTTCCTGAGCATCGTTTGCGTGCGCAACAGCACCTCTTGGATGGTTTGGGGCTGGGGCACTTTGATCGGATGGATTTTCGCCGAAATAACCTTGGCTGCCGAAGGTCCGCCGATAGCCAGACAAAACAGGAGATGACAGCCCTTCAGCGCCTCCACCTTCGGAGTGATGCGATCATCGCCCTCGCTGCGATGCGTCCCGCTCTCGTCGGAAACATCGTCGAAGGCCACGGCTTCCACAAGTTGCCATTCCTCGCGCGTCACGTCGTAGACTGCAAAGCGCTTGGCAGAACCGAAGTGAGCATTGAGGTTCTTCATGTCTTGCGTAGCGATCGCCACGCGCAAGGCGCCGGCTTGCCGCATCGGCATCGATGCATGAACCTCGTCAGTGACGAGCGAGAGACGACGAACGGAGCTCATCTGGGATTTCTCGGTGGCGGAACGGATCAAGCGCCTCAGGCGTCGGCGCATGCCGATTGGCCTGGAGGATGTTGGCAACCTCAAAGATCAGATCGCGGGTCCCCTGATAGAGGACTGTGAGCTTGTGTTGGCTGCCGAGCCGGTCAAAGATCGGGAAGCCGACGCGCATGAGCGGGATGCCAAGGTGCTGCGCCGCCTGGCGCCCGTGGGAATGGGTGACGAGGAGATCAGCGCCAGCGCCAAGAGCTTCCAAATCGCCGAGATCGCCGACCTGAACCGAGTCCGCCGGTACTTTCTCCAGAATTTTCGACATATTGGTCGTGGTGACCGCCGCCGCGATTTCGGAGCCCATGCCGACGAAGAAAGTCGCGAGCTGGTAGAGCTGGTCTGGTTCGGCAGCGATCGCAATTTTCTTACCTCCGAAATGGAAATGTCCGTCGAGCAACGCGTCCTGCAACTGGGCCCGGCGCCGGCGCACCCCGGCCGGCACCGGCGCGCCCGAAATCGCTGACAGCAGCGAGACGAACCGGTCTGCGGCCTTCAATCCAGTCAGTGACTGGAAGATTGTGTAAGGCACGCCGGTCAACCTGTGCAGCAGCTCGGCCGGGCGGCGCATATGCTCACCGACGACAATGCATCGTTCGGCCGTGCCGAGCTCGCGGATGTCCTCGACGCTGGTACCGCCATAGGTGGTCGTGACCCAGCGGTCTGGCACTGTGCCGTCGAGCGAGCCGGAGACGTCCGGCACAATCACCGGCTCGAGACCAAAGCTTTCGACCATGTCACGCAAATGCTCGATATCGGCCACAGTGAGATTCGACCCGGGCAGGATCGCGATCTTCTTCGATTGCCGCGCCTGCTCGCCGGGCCGCGTGATCCTTCCGATCATCGCCGTGACAGCCTTGGCCCAGCCCTCTTCGATCGCCCCCTCGAAATCCGGCGTGTTGGCCAGCACGACCTCGGTACCCGCGAGTTCTTCCGCGCGCTTCTGCCTGATATTGGCGATATCCCCTGCGAAATCCTCGCCTCGGGTTTCCGTTAGCGCCGTCGTGCAGACCCCGATCAGCTTTGGCTTTGTACGCCTCTTGAGATTGAGGATCGCCTCTTCCAGATGATCCGCCCCGCCAAGGATCGTCGCCACTTCGTCCATCGCGGTAGTCTGCAGGGGGATGGCTTCCTTGAAATGCCGCACGAAGAGCACGAGCGCGAAGCTGGTGCACCCCTGGCTGCCGTGGAACAACGGCATCGCACCATCGATCCCAAGAAAGGCCAAGGCTGCACCCAGCGGCTGCGACGACTTCAGTGGATTGACCGCCGCGGCTTTTGTCTGTGGAAGGATGCGGACCATCGGCTTTCCTCAACACTCGCCGAAATCGTCGGCCGTCGTGCCGGCGAATTTTTTGAAACCCTGGACGGTCGCGGTCTCACGCTTCGTGCTCGGCGGTTCGTCCCCTGCGGCAAGCTGGCATTCCCACGGTGGTGGCTCCCGCACCTGGCGCCAGATCGGGTTGTGGATGGCGAGGTCGATTTGGCGCACGAGTTCCACCATGCCGTCATAACCGGCATAGGGCTGGTGACGCTCCTGGTTGATATCGAGCCAGGGCACCTTGGCCTTCAGTGCGATAAACTGCGTGCGCCCGCCCGACAGCATGATGTCGGCCTCGTGTTTTGAGAGCATTGCGTAAAGCTCGCGCGGTGCCATGGCCTCGAATATGTGGTTTTCGTCCTTGAGTAACTTCTTGATACGCTCCTTGTCCTCGGGCGTTGATTTCTTGACCGAGGTGCCGACGATCTCGATGCCGATCTCCATCAGTGCGTGGACGACCGACCAGGACTTCACACCGCCAGTATTGAGAAGCACGCGCTTGCCTTCGAGCCTCGGCTGGTAGGCCGCGAGCTTCTTCCAGGCAATCGCCTCCTCTTCAGCAATCAATGCCTCGGTGCGGCCGAGGATCTCCGGATCCGCACCCTTCTTCACGAGCAGTCTGGAGATCTGCCGGAGTGCTTCAGAGGTGTCGGTGATGCCGTAGAAGGAGCCTTCGAAAAACGGGATGTCCCAGCGCTGCTCCATCTTGCGCGCCAGATTAATGAGGGCGGTCGAGCACACGATCATGGTTGCCCGGGCGCGGTGCGCTGACGCAACCTCGAGGTAGCGAGCGTCGCCCGGAATTGCGGCGCGCACCCGGATGCCAAGCCGATCAAGGAGCGGCTTCACCAGCCAAAATTCGCCCGACAGGTTGAATTCGCCAAGGATATTGATGTCGTAAGGGCCGGCATCGTCAGGCTCCGCCGTGCCGATGACATGGTCGAGCAACGCCTCCCCGGCAAGCTTGTTGCCGAGATTCTTGGAGCCGACGAAGCCCGGTGCATTGATCGGCACCACCGGCAGGCCGAACTTTTCGGCCGCGCGTTTGCACACGGCCTCGATGTCGTCGCCGATCAGCGCCGTCACACAGGTCGAATAGACGAAGATTGCTGGCGGCGCGTAGGCTTCCTTGATCTCGCGGATCGCTTTGAAAAGCTTCCGCTCGCCCTGCCCCATCATCACGTCGAGTTCGGTGAGATCGGTCGTGAAGCTTGTACGCCATAGCGTTG
>NZ_RZSF01000290.1:0-8604 GCF_004023325.1 Mesorhizobium sp. M1A.F.Ca.ET.072.01.1.1
CGGCAGGAACAGCACCCGGCCGGAAATCACCTCGCCATGCTGCGGGTGGCGGACATCGGCGATGCGGCCTGTCTTCGGGTCGACGCCGCCCCAGAAGCTGATCGGCGCCGTCAGCACCAGCGCTTCGCCTTTACCGGCCTTGCCCCGTACCAATATCTCCGCGGCGGCGCTCATGCGGCGAGGTCCGTGAAGCGCGGCTTGCCGGCGACCGCGCTTTCGACGCAATCGGCGAGCGAGGCATAGAGCACCGCATAGCCGGTGTTGCCCGGAGCGTAATGCGCGAACTTGCCCGAATTGGTCATCAGCACGCCGCCGGCAAGTTCCGGCATGATCGGCGTCACCACCACGCATGTGTCGGAAACGATGACGACCCCGCTTGCTTCGAGCCTCTTCCGCCGGCCGTCCTGCTCCAGCAAGGCAAGCACGTGACGGCCGGTGCAGGCATAGATCGGCACGGTGAGCCGTCTTCCGGCAATCAGCCGCTCCAGCATGTCGAACTCGGCAAAGGACAGATGCGGGCTGCCAATGGCGACCGCATCGATGGTTTTCGGCACCGCCGCCGTCGACAGGCCGGCGCGAGCCTTCGCCGCCATCTGCGGCGTGACGTGGATCACCGCCGGTTCAGGCCCGGCCAGAATGGTTTCGACGTTGGGCGCCTCTGGCGTGACGCCAGCAATGTGGAACAGCCCGACCGCGCCGGAGGAAGCGGCAGCGGCGCCGAAGGCCTTTAGCGCGTCGTCGCCGGGATGGTCGGCGATGCCGGCGACGACGCCGATCGTATCCCCGACCTCGCGGCCATAGAGGCTGCCCAGCACCGGCCAGGCGATCTCGGAAGCAAGGAAGGAAGGCGATAGGCCCGAGACGTCGAACACCAGTCGCGCCCGGCGGTTCTCGGCCCGGTGCAGGCCATAATCGGGTGCGCGGCCGGTGATGGCGCAGGCGATGTCGAGGAAATCGCCGTAGCGGTTGGTGCGGGCGCCCAGCACCGAATTGCAGAACACCACCGCATTGGACTCGCCCCAGGCGACATCGCTGCCATGTGCCGGCCTGTGCCCGGCCTGATAGGGCGCGCAGGTCCAGCTTTGCTCGCAGCCGAGCTTGCGATAGGCATCCATCATCCGCCGCGCCATGCCGCGCTGCGGCTCTTCCAGGCGAATGCGCGAGCAGCCCGTCAGGTCGAGCGCCCCGACATTGAGCGTCGAGCGCACTGCGACCCTGGCGCCGCCTTCGACCAGCCGCTCGGCGAACAGCGTGCCGGAATCGCCGTGATAGAGCGCGCCGTCGATATGCGCCGAACAGATCGGGATCAGCCGCGGCGCTCCGAGCAGGCGCGCGCTCTCGGCGACGATGCGCATCGCCATTCCCGCGCCGTCCTTACCGGCGGCGGTTGCCTGTTCCTCCGGGCTGAGCGCGAGGCTCAAGACAGCACCTTGCGCATGGTGATCGAGGTCGGCCTGTCGTAGCCCGCATGCGCGGTGCGCCCGGTCTCGCGAAAGCCGAGCCGGAGGAAGGCCGCGTGGTTCGCCGTAAGCTCGATACGCGTCTGCAGCTCAAGGGCCTGCTTGCCGCGTCGGTGGGCAAGATCGTCGACGGCCTGCATCAGCCGTCCGCCTATGCCTCGCCCCTGAAGGCCAGGCTCGACGGCAAGCTTGCCGACATAGAAATCGTCTGCCCTCTCCATCGCAAAGACGCAGCCGACGATCCGGCCGTTCTCCATGGCCAGGAACGGCGTTTCTTGCCCGGCCTTGCTCTTGAGGTTTTCGGGTGTGAGCTGATGCGCCGAGGATGGCGGGTCGATGACGCCGTCCATATAGGCGAAGGCGCGCCGGATCAGCGCCAGCAATTCGTCCCACTGCGCGAAGTCCGGCGGAAGCTCGCTGACGAGGAGAGTGGCCGTCTGATCCATGCGTTCAGAGTGCCTTGTAGCGGACGGTGTCGAAACGGGCGGTCAGCCCGTCGTAAAGCAGCAGCCGGCCGACCAGCGGCTCGCCGATGCCGGCGATCAGCTTGATCGCCTCCATCGCCTCCAGCGTGCCGACGACGCCCGTCAGCGCGCCGACGATGCCGGCAACGGCGCAGGATGGCACCAGCCCTTCGGGCGGCGCTTCCGGAAAAAGGTCGCGGTAGCCTGGATTGCGCTGGCCATCGGCGCCCGTTTCAAATGGCTTCAGCACCGTCACCGAGCCGTCGAAGCGGCCGACGGCGGCAGTGACCAGGGGCTTCTTTTCCTGGGCGCAGGCATCGGCCAGAGCATAGCGTGTCTCGAAATTGTCGGAGCCGTCGACCACGATATCGTATTGGGCGACGAGGGCAGGGGCATTTTGCTCGGTCAGCCTGAGGCGATGCAGTTCCACCCTGACATTGGGGTTGATGCGCATGATCGCCGCCGAAGCGCTGTCGGTCTTCGCCATGCCAATAGTATCGCTGCCATGGATCACCTGCCGCTGCAGGTTGGACAAGGAGACATCATCGTCGTCGACGATGCCGAGCGTGCCGACGCCGGCCGCGGCGAGATATTCGAGCACAGGCGCCCCAAGCCCGCCGGCGCCGATCACCAGCACCCGCGCCCGCTTCAGCTTCTGCTGGCCGGAGCCGCCGATTTCGGGCAGCACGATGTGGCGGGCATAGCGCTCGAGCTCTTCGTCGGTGAGGGCAGCATTCGTCATGGCCGGACCATATAGCGGGCAGGAAACCTTGTCATGCACATGCAAGGCGAAGCCTTGTCATGCACATGCAAAGCGAAGCCTTGTCACTGACATGCAAGGCAAAGCCTTGTCACTCACATGCAAAGCGAAGCCTTGTCACTCACGTGCAAAGCGAAGCCTTGTCCCGCAGGACAAATCGTCGTGCAAGGCGCTTTGAACTCTTCGACAGTTCAGCCGGTCGGGCCGACGCTGCCGTGATCGACCGTCAGGAATTGCGCCCGCCCGGCAAGGCTGGAAAACAGCGCCGCGTCGGTGCCGGTCATGAAGGCCTGGCAGTTGAGCTCTTCGAGGATGGAAAACAGCGCAGCGCGCCGGCCGCTGTCGAGATGCGCGGCGATCTCGTCGAGCAACAGGATCGGCGTCAGGCCCGACATCTCGCCGGTCAGCCGCGCATGCGACAGCACGATGCCGACAAGCAGCGCCTTCTGCTCGCCGGTCGAGCACAATTCGGCCGGCATCGACTTCGGCCGGTGACGGACCGCGAGGTCGGAGCGGTGCGGACCGTCGAGCGTGCGACCAGCGGCGCGATCGCGCTCGCGGCCATTGGCGAGTATGGCGCGGAATCGCTCCTCGACGTCGACTGCCGGTGTGACCGCGATTTCGCTTTCCAATTCGCCGGCGAGGCTGATGTCGGCCTGCGGAAACGGGCCGCTGCCCGGCAGCTTGTCGATCATGGCCGCAAGCAGTCGCACCAGCTCGGCCCTGGCCGCCGCGATCGCCACCCCGGTTTCGGCCATCTGCATCTCGATCGCGTCGAGCCAGCCGCTGTCGCGCGAGCCTTCCGTAAGCAAACGGTTACGGCCACGCATCGCCTTCTCGTAATCGAGCGCGCGCTGCCCGTGGCCGGGGTCGATCGCCAGCACCAGCCGGTCGAGGAAGCGGCGGCGGTCGGCGGCCGGCCCTGGAAACAGCCCGTCCATCGCCGGCGTCAGCCAGACGACCCGCAGCCATTCGAGCATATCCTCGGCCGATTTTGCCGTCGCGCCGTTGATGCGCACGCGCCTGCCGCCTTCCGCGGCACCATCGCCGCCGGCAATGCCGGTGCCGATTTCGACCTGACCTTCCGGTCCTTCGATGCGCGCATGCAAGGCAAAGCCGCCATCGCCGCCCTCGCGGGCGACGTCGGCGTAAGGCGCGCGGCGCAGCCCGCGCCCCGGCGTCAGCAGCGAGACTGCTTCGAGCAGATTGGTCTTGCCGGCGCCATTGTCGCCGGACAGCACGACAGCGCCGGGGCCGAGATCAAGCGAAAGTCCCGCATAGTTGCGAAAATTTGTAAGTGTAAGCTTACTTATATAGCTCTGCTGCCGAAGCTGTTTGGCGTCCGAGGTCACGGCGACATGTGAGGCCTGCTAGAGCAATTCCAGGAAAAGTGCATAGCGGTTTTCCGTCCGGAATTGCGTCAACAAAAGAGACAAAGCCTAGACCCGCATCGGCATCAGCACGTAGAGCGCGGTCTCGTCGGCCATGTCGTGGATCAGCGTCGGAGACCCGGCATCCGCCAGCATGAACTTGGCTTCCGAACCGGTGAGCTGGGCGGCGACATCGAGCAGATATTTGGCGTTGAAGCCGATCTCGATCGGGTCGGACGAGTATTCGGCCGCCAGCTCCTCGGTTGCGCTGCCGGAATCCGGATTGTTGACGGCGAGCGTGAGCTGGCCGTCATTGATCGACAGTTTCACGGCTCGGCCGCGCTCGGACGAAATGGTCGAGACGCGGTCGACGGCGGCGGCAAAGCTCTGGCGGTCGATAACCAGCTTCTTGTCATTGCCGGTCGGGATGACGCGCTGATAATCGGGGAAGGTGCCGTCGATCAGCTTCGAGGTCAGGATGACGCTGCCGATGGTGAAGCGGATCTTGGTATCCGACAGCTCCGTCGTCACCGCGATATCAGGGTCGTCGACCAGCTTCTGCAGCTCGCTCACCGTCTTGCGCGGGATGATGATGCCGGGCATGCCTTCGGAGCCTGCCGGCGCGTCGATCTCGGCGCGCGCCAGTCGGTGCCCGTCGGTCGCGACCGAGCGCAGCTTCAGCTTGCCGCCCGCCTCATGCGTGTGCAGGAAGATGCCGTTGAGATAGTAGCGCGTCTCTTCGGTCGAGATCGCGAACTGCGTCTTCTCGATCAGGCCCTTGAGCGCCACCGAATCGAGCCGGAAGATGTGCGAGAAGGAGCCGGCTGAAAGCTCCGGGAAATCGGACTGCGGCAAGCACTGCAGGCGGAAGCTGGAGCGCCCGGACGTGACGGTCATCGCGTTGCCGTCCTCGTCGGTCTTCAGCATCACCTCGGCGCCGTCGGCCAGCTTGCGCACGATGTCGTAGAGCAGATGCGCCGGAACCGTCGTCGCGCCGCCGCGCTCGACCTTGGCCGGCGTGGCTTCGGTCACTTCAAGGTCGAGGTCGGTGGCCTTCATTTCCAGGCTGGCGCCCTCGGCGCTGAGCAGCACATTCGACAGAATCGGGATGGTGTTGCGCCGCTCCACCACGCGATGGACGTGGTTGAGGGACTTCAGAAGATTGGATCGTTCCAGGATAACACGCATGACGAAACAGGCTCGCTTCAATGAATGAGCGGGTCACCGGGCAGCGGCGTCCCGCAAAAGCTCCGAAAAGCTCAGAATCTATGTAAGCTGACAGTAAAAACCCTGCAAACGCAAGCCCGCGGCACCGGTTCCAGCCGGTTGCGCGGGCTTTCTGGGGATAAAGCGGGCGAAGCGCTCAGGCCTGCTCGTTGATCAGCCTTCTGAGCAGTTCGAGTTCCTGTGCCAGCGTGTTGTCGGCGCCGGAAAGATCCTCGATCTTGCGCACGGCGTGCAGAACCGTCGTGTGATCGCGGCCGCCGAAACGGCGTCCGATCTCCGGCAGCGAGCGCGGCGTCATCACCTTGGAGAGATACATCGCTACCTGCCGCGGTTTGACGATGGTGCGCGTGCGACGGTTTGAGAGCAGTTCCGTCTTCGAAACGTTATAGTGGCGCGCCACGATGCGCTGGATGTCCTCGATACGCACCCGCTTCGGCTCGCCCGAGCGGTAGATATGGCCGAGGATCTCGTCGATGCGGTCGATAGTGATCTGCGGCTCGAAGGACTGGCGAAACAGAAGCTGGTTGAAGGCGCCTTCGAGCTCGCGCCCGCTGCCCGTCACCGTTCTGGCGACGTGATCGAGGATCTCATCCGAAATGTCGAGCGAGGTATCGTCGATCTTGGCAGTGGCAAGGCGCAGCTTCAGCATGCCGAGGCGCATGCCGAAATCCGGTGCCGACATTTCGAGCGCCACGCCGCCGTTGAGGCGCGAGCGCACCCGCGGCTCCAGCGACTCCAGTTCAGACGGCGGCCGGTCGGCGGCGACCACCACCTGCTTGGCGCTGTCGAGCAGCATGTTGATGAGATGGCAGAACTCGTGCTGGATCGACTTGCCCTGCAGGAACTGCATGTCGTCGATTATCAGCAGATCGATGTCGCGCAGCTGCTCCTTGAGCGTCAGCGCATTGTTGTCACGGATCGCGGTGGCGAAGCGCCACATGAAATATTCCGCCGTCAGGTAGACCACGCGCGATTTCGGATTGTGCCGCAGCGATTCCGCCGCGATCGCCTGCAGCAGATGCGTCTTGCCCAGGCCGACGGTCGCATGGAGAAAGAGCGGGTTGAAGCGCACCGCGCTCGACTGCGATTCCGCCACCGCCTTGGCCGCCGCGAAAGCAACACGGTTCGAAGGGCCTTCGATGAAGGAAGTGAAAGTGTAGCGCGGGTCGAGCGGCGACCCCAGCACATTGTGGCGGAACTCGGTCTCCACTGGCACGCCCTGGCGGGGCGCCGGCGTCCGCTCCACGCGACCGGCGCTCGCGGTGCCGGCGGCAAGCGCGGTCTGGGCCTGCTTGGTCATCTTGCGCGCCGGCGCGATCTCCGGCTCGACATTGTTGCGGCCCTGCCGCGTGGCGGTCCGCACGACGATCTCGATCTTGAGAAGGTCGGGATCCTCGTGCCTCCACAGTTCGGCGATAAGATCGAGGTAGTGGCCGTTGATCCACGACCGCAGGAAGGCCGTCGGTACCGAGATGCGGACCATGCCGCGCGACGCCTCGGCAACCTTCATGCGGCCGAACCAGCTCGAATAGACCTCGGCCCCCAGACGCGCCTTCAATTGGGCCTTGACCCGCTCGAACTTCTGTTCAGCGTCGCTGGATGCCGCCATGTCGTCCCCTCCGACGATAGTTGCTGGGAATGGGAGTTCGCCCGCAATCTCCCCTTCGATGCCGCTCTGCATGATCAAGTTCCTTGTCTCTCGTACCCTTTTTCCGCCGGGAGTGCGCCTCCTGCACCCTGGGTCCGGCGACGTTTTTCGCTGCGCCTCTATCGCCGCCGCCGGCGATATCGTTGCAACGTTGCGCAAGGGACCTCTGCCGGCTCTCGCAAGCCGGCTTGATCATGCCAAGACAATACAACACCGCCCGGCGAAAATGCCGGCCCAACGTCGACTGCCATGTACAATTACGCCAGTCCCCTACCCGCACCGAAGAGACAAACCAAGCCGCACGCGGAATTGCTCCGCGTCATGAATTCCGCCATTTTTTGCTGGCCGATTCAGGCTGGGTTAAGGGCAGGTGCCCGTCCCTTCGATGGATGGACATTACCGAAATCGCTGTGGATAGGGCAAGGCCACGTCTAACGGATTTTTAACGAATCTGGTTACCGGAGACGTGTTCAAAGCAGGTGCCACTGCGGCCCATTTTCATAAAGCCATTGTGATTCAAACCCTTTTCCGTGGAATGTGAAAAAGGCCACACCTTCGGAAATTTTCTGAAATAATTCTCTTGACAGCTACTTGTCCCCCGCCGCTCCTCCGCGAGTTGAACAAGCTGTGGATGACCGTCTGTAAGCTTTTGAAAAATATATGGATTTTGTGGCAGGCTCATCTATGGCCGTGCCCGCATCCAGCGGTCGTCGACATGAGCGATTATGTATATGCCGGCAAAACATTAGCTACTTTGAAATTCGGCCCAAGCGTCGTTGTCCGACCGTTCTTTTTAAGTACTTGCCGGCAAACGAAAAAACCCGGCCTGTGCGGCCGGGTTCAAGGATAACGGTTCTAAAGGGAAGTCGGTCAGGCCGACAGCACCTTGACCCGCTGGGCCAGCCGCGAAACTTTGCGGGAAGCCGTGTTCTTGTGGAGGACACCCTTGGTTGCTGCGCGCATCAATTCCGGCTCCGCGGCCTTGAACGCTTCCAGCGCAGCAGCCTTGTCGCCGGCGGCGAGCGCCTCTTCGACCTGGCGAACATAGGTGCGGACGCGGGACCGACGGTTCTTGTTGATCGCCGCCCGGCGGGCGATCTTGCGCGTTGCCTTTTTGGCCGAGGACGTATTGGCCATGATGCCTCTCTTCTGATCTGGTGGGCGCCAGCGGGTCGCAGGGCGCAAAAAACAAACGGGCAGCCACGGGCCGCCTCGGTTGGTGCGGCTTATAGTTCAGCTTTTCCGGCGCGTCAACGCCGCTTCGCGGTCTTTTTGGGCTTGAAGCCGCGCCTCGCTGAAACGGGTCTGCGCGCCTAAAGCCGTTGTCTTTGTGCATGCCCGGCTTCTTGCCAAAATCGCGGCACGCATTAGGCCGACAAGCCCTAGCGGTTGCTGAAATTCGGCTTCCGCTTCTCGACGAAGGCGGCCATACCCTCCTTCTGGTCATCGAGCGCAAACAGCGAGTGGAAAAGGCGGCGCTCGAAGCGCAGCCCCTCGGCAAGCGTCGTCTCGAAAGCGCGGTTGACGGCTTCCTTCGTCATCATCACCGACGGCAGGGAAAACTCGGCGATCTTCGCTGCCGCTTTCAGCGCCTCCTCGACCAGCTCGGCCGCCGGCACCACTCGCGACACCAGTCCGCAGCGCTCGGCCTCGGCAGCGTCCATCATCCGCCCGG
>NZ_RZSF01000291.1:0-8592 GCF_004023325.1 Mesorhizobium sp. M1A.F.Ca.ET.072.01.1.1
GGCGAGCATCAGCGCCGCGTTGGCGGCGCCTCCCGGCAAATGCATGGGTGACGCGATCTTCCCGCCGGTGCCGACTATGTTGACGATCGTGCCGGCGCCCCGCGCCACCATCAGCGGCAGGACGTAGTCGGTGACGTTCATGTAGGTGAAGAACTTCGCGTCCATCGCGACACGCCATTTGTCCGGCGTCAGTTCGTCGGGGGCAACTCTCCTGGCGCCGCCGGCCGAATTGACCAGGGACGCGATCGGCCCCACCTGCTCCTCGAGCGCGGCGACCATTTGCTTTGCCGCAAGCCCGTCCGACAGATCGGCGGCGAAACTCGTTGCCGACAGCCCCTCGGCGGCCAGCTTTTTCTTGGCGTTGTCGAGGTTCTCCTGGCTGCGTGACACAATCACCACGCGGGCCCCTTCCCTGGCAAAGGCGCGTGCGCAGGCCAGCCCTATTCCCTTGCTGCCCCCGGTTATGAGGACAATTTTCCCGTCGAGCTCGAGGTTCATTTCAGTGATCCTGTTTCTGGCCGCCAGCGGAGTGGACATTGATCGGGGTTCCGCCCGCGAAGGCTACGATCTGGTCGAACGCATTGCCGTACGCGAACTCGTAGTTGTCGCGCTCGACATAGCCGAGATGCGGCGTGCACAGGGCGTTTGGAAGCCTGAGCAGGGCGTCGTCCGGATTGGTGAGCGGCTCGCGTTCGAACACGTCGACCGCCGCCTTGCCGGGGCGACCGCTCTTCAGCGCCGCCACCAAAGCGCCCGGCTGGATCAGCTCGGCACGGCTGGTGTTCACAAGCAAAGCCGTCGGCTTCATCAAGGCCAGGTCGTCAGGCCCAATCGCGCCGGTGGTCTCGGCATTCAGCCGCAGATGCAAGCTGAGAACATCCGACAGCCTGAACAGTGACGGCTTGTCATGTGCCACACTGAAACCCTCGGCTTCAGCGCGATCCAACGAACCTTGGCGTCCCCAGACCAGCACTTCCATGCCGAAGGCCTTGCCGATCCGCGCCACCATCGAGCCCAAGCGGCCGAAACCATAGATGCCGAGGACGCGGCCGCGCAGGCCGAGGCCTATGGTGGTCTGCCAACGGCCTTGCCGCAGCGACGCGCTCTCGAAAGGAATGTTGCGCATCGCCGCAAGAATCAGCCCCCAGGTGAGTTCGACCGTCGAATAGGACGGACGCGACGTCAGAGCGGACGAAACGACGACACCGTGCCTGTCGCAGGCCGCCAGATCGATGTGGGGAATGTGGCCGTTCTGGCTTATGAGCTTCAGCTTGGGAAGGCGGCTCAGCAAAGCTTCGTCGATCTTGGTGCGCTCGCGCATCAGCACCAGGACGTCCGCCTCCGCCAGGCGATCTGCCAGAATGTCGACATCCTCGACGATATCGGTCCAGATCGTGACGTCGTGGCCGTCCAGCCTGGAGAAGCAGTCCAGCGTGCGGACCACGTCCTGGTAGTCGTTGATGATGGCGACGCGAAGCTTTCTCACGGGGTGACCTATCGCCTCATGCATTGCCCGGCAGATCCGCAACGGAGGTACCGGCGTCGATTGCTTCGCACTTGGCCTCTTCAAGCGCCGACTTCCTCAGCGCCTTTGCCAGAACTTCGGCGGCCCGGGCAATCGGGATGAAGCAGACGCCGGTTTCGTCTGCAACGACGATATCGCCTGGAGCAACGCGCACGCCGGCGACTTGGATTTCGCCGTTGATCTCCACGGTCTCGATGCGCCATTTGCCTGTGACAGGCGTTATCTCGCTGGCCCAAAGCGGATATCCGACCCGCCGCGAATGCCCAAGGTCGCGAACGCCTCCGTCCACGATTGCTCCGGCCTCGCCCTGCCGTTTTCCGGTCTGGGCCGAAATTCCGCCCATGTTCGAAACGCCGGCAACGCCCTCGATCACCACAACGTCGCCCGGCAGCGCCAGGTTGTGGGCCTCGAACTCCGCCATCCGGTTGACGTGGTTTTTCGCCGTTTCGTAGACATGCTCGCGTTGCAGGATGTTGCGCACCGTAAGCGCCGGACCGACGATCGACACCGAAGGCAGGGTCGGCTTCAGAACCGATGCGCCAACCGCGCCGGTGATACCGAGCTCATCCATGATGTCCGAGATGACGCTGGTGGCGTCGCCGATCCGCTTGAAGCCGTCGATCAGATCCTTCGGCGGGCGCGGTACCCGCATCAGTCGAATGCGGTCGCGACTGATCTTGCCGGTGAGCTTCGGCAGCACATCCGCGAGAGCTGTATCATTCATGCCTTATCCTCCGATCAGCGGCATCAGGATGGCTTGCCGCCATCAATGCGTCCAATTTAGAATCGACCAATGCATCATTTGCTGGGTGAATAACGTGCGCCTTGATCTGAACCTGATTGCGGTCCTTGAGGCCATCATGCTGGAGAGGAATGTGACGCGTGCGGCCTCGAGCCTGGCGATGAGCCAGCCGGCGGTCAGCAATGCGTTGCGTCGAGCCCGCCGCCTCACTAAAGATCAACTTTTCCTCAAGACGGCAACGGGGGTCCAGCCCACCGCTCGCATGGTCGCGATGTGGCCCGACCTTCATCGCTCGCTCACGGCAATTCGCGCTTCTTTCGCGCCCGACGAGTTCGATCCCGCGTCGGATGCGACCAGTTTTCGCATTGCCGTCACCGACAGTCTCGCGATGGAAGGCGTCAGCGAAATTACGCTGAAATTGCAGGCCGCGTCGCCGCGCGCCCGCGTTTCCTTCGCGGTGCATACCCATGAAGGCTCCCTGGAAGGAATCGATCGCGGCACCCTTGACTGCGCCGTGGGCATGTTTGCCTCGCTGCCAAGAGAAATGCATGTACGGAGCCTGCGGACGGATCGCTATGTCTGCGTCATGCGCGGCGGACATGACCTGGCTGATTGCCTGACGCTCGATCGATTCACGGCCGCGGCACACGTCTTGGCGACCCCGTCCGGTCTGGAACGCGGCTTGGTGGATGGCTGGCTCAGCCTGACGGGACGGACAAGGACGATCGCCGTTGTGGTCAATCACTTTGCCGACGCGCTGAAGATTGTCTCGCGTAGCGACCTCATCACCTGCGTGCCGCTCGGCTTCTTCAATGGACCGTGGCGAACGATTGCGGATGGACGTGACCTGGTGGTGTGCGAGTTGCCGTTCGAAACCGAGAAGCTGCTCTACAAGCTGATCTGGCACGAACGACTGCAGCAGCACCCCGCCCACCAATGGTTTCGCGCGCTGGTGACGGACGCCTGCGGTTCGTCCTTCGATGGCTAGCTGGTTGGAGAAGCGCCGCTCGTGGGAACGACATGATCTTACGGCGGAAGCGACATCCAGGATGTCACTGGCGCAGATGGATCCGGCTTCCTCGCGGCACCAGTTCTAACCGTTCAGGGGCACATATGAGTAGACGTTCGCGGCGTCGCGCCGGACACGGCCAAGCCCAGGAAACGATATGTGGGCGCCGCCTACGATATAGCCGCTGTCAGCCGCATCGGCGAACGCGCGCTCGTGCACGCGCTCGGCTTCCGATGCGTCGGCGTCATACTGGATCGTGATGGACGGGTCCTTGAATTGTACCGCGGCGACATGCACGACGTCGCCCCACAGGACGATCTTCTCGCCTTTGCTCTCGACCACATACATTGTATGTCCAGGTGTGTGGCCATAGGCGGTTTGTGCGCGCACGCCGGGCACCAGATCGGTGTTGCCATCGAAAACGGCGAGCTTGCCCGCTTGCAGATATGGCCCGATCGATGCCATGGCGGCCTGAAAGAACCGCTTCGCTTCAGCGGGAGCCGCGTGCATGTTTGCCTCGCTCAGCCAATAGTCGGTGTCGCGCTTTTCGACACGCACGACGGCGTTGGGGAAGGCTCTCTGGCCGTCGACCATGAGACCGCCGACGTGGTCGGTGTGCAGGTGCGTGAGGTAGATCTCATCGATCTGCTCCGGCCGATAGCCTGATGCGCTGAGATTGCTCAGCAGGTGGCCGGTGCCAGGGCCTAACAGAGACCCGGCACCAGCGTCGATCAGCGCCAGCCTGGCTCCGGTATTGACGAGAAAGGAATTGTGCGACGTCTCGACGACCTCGGTGAGATAGTTGCGTTTGAGTGCTTCCTCGATCCGCGCCGGGTCGCCCTGCAGCAACTTCGTCGCGGGGAGCATATTGTTGCCATCGGACAGCGCCGTTATCTCAAAATCGCCGAGCGTCAAACGATGGAACCCAGGTGCCTGGCTTTTGGCCATGGGCGCGCCAGCGAACAACGGCGTCGCCAGGCCGCAGGCCAGACAAAAGCAGCCGGCGGCCAAAAATGCGCGGCGGCTCGGATTGACGATGTCGCCGCTGGTCAGCCGGGGCTCGGCACCTCCGGTGGCGTCGAACAGGTGATCGAGAATCTTGCGAGGGGCGGTCATCCCAGAGCTCCATGTGCTTTTCGTCGAGGCCGCGACCCACCTGCGCCGAGGCCGGTTTGCGCGCACAGCGTTCCCGAGATGGGTTACGCCGTCCAATTCAGAGTTCGCCGTCAGCATCATCACCCAGTTGAATGACGAATGCGCGGACGACCATCGCCCACCTAAAGCTCGCGATCGGTCCGTTCCTTCAGCCGCGGCGGCTCAGATCCGTGATTCCCACGCTGTTCCGGCATTTGAAATCACATCTCCACGGGCTGGGTGTCGGCCTGATCCTTGTTGAACCGCGGCAGCAGCCCGGTGCACAGGACCAGCATGACGACAATGACGAACTGACATGCGATGACTGTGCCGAAGGCGTGCGAAATGCTCGCCGGCTCCAGTGCCAGGTAGAGCGTGCCCAAGGTTGCGACCCCGAGCGCCAGGCCCGACTGCTGTAGGGTGATGAGGACGCCGCTGCCGACGCCCGCCAGATGCTTGGGGACATCGGCGAGCACGGCCCGGAACAAGCCCGAAAACAACATCGATTGTCCGGCCCCGATCACGACCAGCGGCACGGCAAATTCGAGGAGGCTCACCCTTGGCCAACTGGACACGGTGATTGCGATCAACGTGACCAGTCCAAGCGCCTGCAGGAGACCCCCGGCCGCGAGCGCCCCACGACCGAAACGGCCGATGATGCGCGGGCTGACCACTGAACCGATGAAGAACATCGCCGCCATCGGCAGGATTGCGAGGCCGCTTTCGAGCGGGTTGGCGCCGAGTCCGTTCTGGACGGTGAGCGCGAAGACGAACATGAAGGCGCCGAAGCCGACGCTGAACAGCGTGATCATGGCCAGGCCGCGCGACATCGAGGGCAGCTTGAGCAGCGACGGCGGCAGCAACGGCATCTCGCCGCGCGCTTCGGCGGCCCTTTCGACGGTGACCGTCGCGACGGCAAGCAAGACGGCTGCAGCCAGCATTGCCCACGTCCATGCCGGCCAGCCGAGCGAATGGCCTTCGGTCAGCGGCACCAGCAGAGCCGTCAGCGTGGCGGCGAAAAGTATAGTGCCGGCGACGTCGATGCCCGCGGGGTGCGGCGAGCGGTTGGCTGGCACGACCGCCCGCGAGGCGAAGAACACCATGACGCCGAGCGGGATGTTGATCAGGAAGATCGGCCGCCAGGATGTGCCGAACAGATTGGCGCTGACCAGCAGTCCGCCGGCGAGTTGGCCGACAACCGCGGCGATGCCCGAGGTGGCGCCGTAAAGCGCGATGGCCCGGGTCTTGCGTTCGCCTTCCAGGGTGGCCTGGAAGGTCGCAAGCACCTGCGGCACGAGCATCGCCGCCATTGCGCCCTGGACCAGGCGCGCGGCGATAAGGAGATCGATGGTGGGTGCCAGACCACAGGCGAGAGAGGCGAGGATAAACCCGGAGAGCCCGACCAAGAACAGGCTATGGCGTCCAAAACGGTCGCCCAGCCTGCCGCCGAGAACGAGCATGGCGGCGTAAGCCGCACCATAGACTGAAACCACCAGCTCAAGTGCGGCCGGCGTCGCCTGCAGCGAGGTGGCGATGGTCGGCAGCGCCACGTTGACGATGAAAAAGTCGGCGATCGGCAGGAAGGCGCCGGCGAGCAGAACGTACACGCCAATCCCGTGCAGCCCGCCGGCGCGGGCCATGGAACGAGGTGTGTGCCAAGCGTGCCCGGCGGCGGTTGTCGAGTTGGTCATCCGAACCTCCAGATGTGTATGAAAACATAGTTATATGATCATAATGATTATGTTCATATACATAGACGTTGGAAGTCTGTAAACTGCGCCCTATGGAAACCGACCAGGAATCGTCCGCTCGCAAAGCTCCCCCGGCTGTTCGCTGGGCGGACCTGGCCGACTTGATTCTCATCATTGCCCGTGAGATTCAATTTCGCGGTTACCGGGACGAAAAAGCGCTGTCGCTGTCGCAATCGGAGGGCATGGTGATGCGCCACCTCGTTGCGCACGCTTCCGCAACGCCCAGCCAGATCGCGACGGCGACCGGGCTGCAGCGCACCAATGTTTCCACCGTGCTGCGCGACCTGGAAGGCAAGGGGCTGATCGAGCGCCATGTCGACCCGCAAGATCGCCGGGGCGTCAGCGTCCACCGCACCCGGCGGGGAGCCCACAATTACGCCCTGGTGCGCAAGGAGTGGGCAACTGCCGTATCCGAGGCCGCCGGCGGCGACACACGCAATCTCAATGCCGCGCTTGAGCTTCTCAGATCCATCGAAGCCGGCCTGACCGCAACGCGACCGATAGACAGCG
The DNA here is from genome assembly GCF_004023325.1 of Mesorhizobium sp. M1A.F.Ca.ET.072.01.1.1. Lineage (NCBI taxonomy): Bacteria > Pseudomonadati > Pseudomonadota > Alphaproteobacteria > Hyphomicrobiales > Phyllobacteriaceae > Mesorhizobium > Mesorhizobium sp. M1A.F.Ca.ET.072.01.1.1. The sequence goes on from NZ_RZSF01000291.1 coordinate 6,672, forward strand.
ACGGTCCGGGGCGAGGTTCCGCCCGCCGCCGGAACCTCTAGTCGCGGTCAAACGTGGGATTCGCCTGTTCAGAACCGGGCCGAGCTGAAGGCGGACAGCAATGTGCTGTCCTTTCCGTGAATCACGTCGGCGACTAGTCGGGCAGTAATTGGTGCGAGGGTGAGTCCGAGGTGACCGTGGCCGAAGGCGTAGATCACGTCCGGCGATTTCCTCGAGGGTCCGATCACAGGGCGCGAGTCCGGCAGGGACGGCCGGAAGCCTAGCCATTGCGACGATGGCTGGCTGAGATCGGGGAAGAACTGCCGCACGCCGCGATCGAGCAGCGCCAGCCGGCGCGGATTGGCCGGTGCTTCGAGCCCACCCAGCTCGACGGTGCCGGCAACTCTCAGCCTGCCGTCCATCGGCGTCATGTAGAAACCGAGATCGACCGGGCAGACCGGGCGGTTGAGCAAAGGTGTCGTGGTCGAAAACTCGAGATGATAGCCGCGCTCGGTCTCCAACGGGATCCGGTCGCCGGCCTGGGCGGCGAGCGGCCGCGACCGCGCGCCCGCCGCAATCACCACTTTTTGCGCCGTGACGGCAAGGCCCGGGCCGCTCAGCCACACGCCGCCTGCCCCCGTTGCGAGGCCGGTGACGCTCGCGCGCATGAGTTGAGCACCCCTGGCGGTAGCGGCTGCCGCCAGCCGCGCCATCACCGCCTTGGGATCGCTGACATTGATCGAATCCGGGAAATAGAGGCCGTGGGTCCCAAACGCCGCCAGCCGCGGCTCCAGCGCGCCCACCTGATCGGCGGTCAGAACCTGCTGATGAACGCCGAGCTCGGCGCGCAAAGCCCGTCCACTCTCGGAGGCGGCAAAATCGCTGTCGCGGCGATAGACATAGAGGCAGCCATTGCGACGCATAAGATCCTGAAGTCCGGCCTCCTGCACCATTTCGCCCCAGGCCGGCAGCGCTTCGGCGAGCAAGCCGGCAAGCGCCAGTGCATTGGCGCGGGTTGCCGCCGGCAGCGACTGGCGGACAAAGCGGATGAGCCATGGCGCGAGCTGGAAAAGCGCTGCCCAGCGCAGCGAGAACGGGCTTTCGGGATCGAGCAGCAGCTTCGGCAACTCGTGCAGCACGCCGGGATTGCCGACCGGCATGCAGGCATATTCGGCAATCGTGCCGGCATTCCCGAACGAAGCGCCCGAGCCGGGCTCGTGCGGGTCGATGAGCAGGACCTCGCGACCCTCGCCGGCAAGGCGCAAAGCGGTCGCCAGCCCGATGACGCCGGCGCCGATGATGGCGATCTCGACTGATTTCGGCGAGGAGGCCATGGTCTCAGACAAAGCCAGGCAGTTGCAGATGGCCGGCGGCGAGCAGCTCGGCCATGGTGGTGAGCGCCGAGCGCAGATCCTCTTGCGATCGCGCCGCGCCGACATTGATGCGCACGCCGTGCTGGACCGGCTCGCGGCCGACGGCGAAGGCATCGCCTGGCAGGACGGCGACCCCGCGCTCCAGGCAGGTGCGGGCAAAGCCCGCGCCGCGCCACGGCTCGGGCAGGCGCAACCAGGCATGGGTCGAGGTCGGGTGGCTCTGGATGTCGAAGCGGCCGAGGATGTCGCTCAGGATAGCCTGACGCTCGCGCAACTCCTGTTTCTGGATGTCGATGATGCGGGCGGCGGCGCCTTCCTCGAGCAGCCTGGCGCCGATCAGCGCGGTCAGCGGGCTGATGCTCCAGCAGTTGATGCGCAGCGCCGCGGCGACCTGGCCGGCGATCGGGCGCGGGGCGATGACGAAGCCGAGGCGCAGGCCGGGCGCGACGCATTTTGACAGCGCGCCGAGATGGATCGTCAGCTCCGGCTCGAGGCTGGCGAAGGACGGCGGCGGATCGTCGGCCAGCGGCCGGTAGACGTCGTCCTCGATGATCAGCACGTTGTGGCGC
>NZ_RZSF01000292.1:0-8591 GCF_004023325.1 Mesorhizobium sp. M1A.F.Ca.ET.072.01.1.1
GACGTGGTCGGCGCGGCTGGCGGCGGCACGCGCCTTCTCGCTCGGCCAGCCGTCGCGCGGATTGACCAGGCGCAGCTCCGAAAGGCCGAAATTCGCCATGGCGCGCGCGACCATGCCGATATTCTCGCCGAGCTGCGGCTCGACAAGGATGATCGCCGGTCCGGCGGTCTTGGCGGTGTCGTTTGCGGCTGGCATGGCTCTCCGTACATGGGGTTTGCGGCGTTTCGGCGTCCCCTGCCACATCCGGGCCTGAAAATGAAGCATTCACAAGCGCGACACTGGTCTGCGATCGGCTGATCGCGGTTTGCGCGCTCAAAAAGGCTTTGATATACGCTGCCCAACCTCGGCCGAAGCCACGGGCAAGGCCGTTCAGATCCCCAGCAACGAGGCATTTTTTCCATGGCGAAGATCAAGGTGGCGAACCCGGTCGTCGAGCTCGACGGCGACGAGATGACCCGCATCATCTGGCAGTTCATCAAGGACAAGCTGATCCACCCCTATCTCGACATCAAGCTGGACTATTTCGATCTAGGGATCGAGAACCGGGACGCCACCAATGACCAGGTGACCGTCGACTCGGCCAACGCAATCAAGAAATACGGCGTCGGCGTGAAATGCGCGACGATCACGCCCGACGAGCAGCGCGTCGAGGAATTCAAGCTGAAGAAAATGTGGAAGTCGCCCAACGGCACCATCCGCAACATCCTCGGCGGCACCATCTTTCGCGAGCCGATCATCATGAAGAACGTGCCGCGCCTGGTGCCCGGCTGGACCAAGCCGATCGTCGTCGGCCGTCACGCCTTCGGCGACCAGTATCGCGCCACCGACTTCCGCTTCCCGGGCAAGGGCAAGCTGACAATCAAGTTCGTCGGCGAGGACGGCAAGGTGATCGAGCATGACGTCTTCGAGGCGCCCGGCGCCGGCGTCGCCATGGCCATGTACAATCTCGACGAGTCGATCCGTGAATTCGCTCGCGCCTCGCTGAACTATGGCCTGCTGCGCAACTTCCCGGTCTATCTCTCGACCAAGAATACCATTCTCAAAGCCTATGACGGGCGCTTCAAGGACATCTTCCAGGAAGTCTACGAAAAGGAATTCGAGGCCGAGTTCAAGGCGAGAAAACTCTGGTACGAGCACCGCCTGATCGACGACATGGTGGCTTCCAGCCTGAAATGGTCGGGCGGCTATGTCTGGGCCTGCAAGAATTATGACGGCGACGTGCAATCCGACACGGTGGCGCAAGGCTTCGGCTCGCTCGGCCTGATGACCTCGGTGCTGATGACGCCGGACGGCAAGACCGTGGAAGCGGAAGCCGCCCACGGCACCGTCACCCGCCACTACCGCCAGCATCAGAAGGGCGAGGAAACCTCGACCAACTCGATCGCCTCGATCTTCGCCTGGACGCGTGGCTTGGCCCACCGCGCCAAGCTCGACGGCAATGCCGAGCTCAAGCGCTTTGCCGAGACGCTGGAAAAGGTCTGCATCCAGACCGTCGAGGGCGGCTTCATGACCAAGGACCTGTCGCTGCTGATCGGCCCCGACCAGCCCTGGCTGTCGACCACCGGCTTTCTCGACAAGATCGACGAGAACCTGCAGAAGGCGATGGGGTAAGAAGTGCCGAGTCTTGTTGCCAGCGAAAGGGTCCGCCTTTGCGCTGGCAACAATGCCGACCTCTGCCAGGCTATTTTCAAGGTGCACGGGCTAAGCGACCGGAGGAGCTGCTCCGTCTGGTCCAGCGACGAGCAAGCACCTCTTTACTACCCCAATGCCGCCACGTTGGATGCCGATGACGTACCGATCCAACTTGCAGAAATAACCAGACTGAGATCTGTTCTTGCCGCCAGCTTTTCGGTCAAGGATGGGTTCTGCCGTCTGGATCTCCGACCGCTCGGGTTCAGCCAACTCTTCGAAGCAAGCTGGATCTGGATGGACCTAAGTCGTCCAACGACGACCCCCTCCGGTTGGGAACGCGTTCGGGACGCAGCCAGCTTGGAGATGTGGGAACTTGCCTGGACGGGTGGCGCAGGTCGCTCCAGCGGCGGTCTCTTTCCGACTGCAGTTCTGGCCGACCCCGCCATCGCCATCCTTGGCCGACGGACGGCCGACGGCTTCACCGCCGGCTGCATAGCCAATAGATCCGAGCTCGTGATCGGGTTGTCAAATGTCTTTGCCACGGATGGCAATCCGACCTATCGAGACGCTGTGCGAGCCGCAGCCAATACGTTTGCTGAAAGTCGCGCGCTAGTCGGGTATGAACGCGGCGGCGGGCTGGATGACGCACTGACCTGCGGCTTTCAGACCACCGGCACGCTGCGCGTCTGGATACGGGACAGCCAAGGCAAAGAGGAATGAAGTGGCAAAGCCTCTTCTCTACGGCGCCCACTACAGCGTCTATGTCCGCATCGCGCGAATGGCGCTGGAGGAAAAGGGCGTCGATTACGAGCTCGTCCCTCTCGACATCTTCGCGGCCGAAGGCATTCCGCCCTGGTATCTGGAGCATCATCCGTTCGCCCGCATTCCGGCCTTCGAGCATGACGGTTTTCGGCTCTTCGAGACCGGTGCGATTGCACGCTACATCGACGAGGCCTTCGCCGGTCCGGCCCTGCAGCCCAGCGATACGCGCTGTCGGGCGCGGATGAACCAGATCATCGGCATGCTCGATGCCTACGCTTACCGGGCCATGGTCTGGAATGTCGCCGTCGAGCGGCTGGAAAAGGCGGCGCCGGACGAAACCTTGATCGCGCGGGGGATTTCGCAGGCGGAGACGGTGCTGCGGACGCTTGTTTCATTGAGCACCCCGGGCCCCTGGCTGCTCGGCAATCAGTTGACCCTGGCCGACCTGCACGCGGCGTCGATTATCGGCTATTTCCTCAAGGTCGCCGAAGGGCGAAAGCTGCTTGTGCGGTTTCCAGAAATCCGGGATTGGTATGGGCGCGTTGCCGTTCGCCCGAGCTTTGCGCGAACCGAGAAAGCCGCCTGATTCGAGTGAACGTCCTCGATGCCGGCGTGCCCCTCATTGCCCTGCCGGGCATTTCTCCCCGTAAACGGGCCTAAATGGGGAGAAAGAGGCTGGGCGCGACGCCGGCGATTGGCGAAAATCGCGGTGACAGCGCCCTTCTCCCCGTTCGACGGGGAGAAGATGGCGGCTGCCAGATGAGGGGCAGCGCTACCCTCGGAGAAGGTGGAACTGGCTTAAATTGGCCCTGTAGCTGGCTTACGCGGCTTCGAGCGCGGCCTTTACCGCCGCGATGGCGTCGTCCGCCTTGGAGGCGTCGGGGCCGCCGGCTTGCGCCATATCGGGACGCCCGCCGCCGCCCTGCCCGCCAAGCGCGGCGGACGCAACACGGACGAGATCGACAGCGCTGAAGCGGCCGGTCAGGTCGTCGGTGACGCCGACCACCACGCTCGCCTTGTTGTCCTCGCCGGCACCGATAAAGACGACCACGCCGGAGCCCAGCGTCTTCTTACCGGCATCCGCAAGCGGCTTCAGGTCCTTCGGCGCGACACCGCTGACCGCTTTGCCGAGGAAGCCGACACCCGCAACTGTCTCGTTGGTGGCCGGAGCATCGGCAACGGCCGCGCCGCCGCCAAGGGCCAGTTTCTTGCGCGCCTCGGTGAGCTCTTTCTCGAGTTTCTTGCGCTCCTCGAGCAAAGTCTCGACACGCGCCGGAACGTCGGCCGGCGAGATCCTCAAGGTCGCCGCGGCTGCCTTCAGGCGCTTGTCCTGCTCGTCGAGATGCCTGCGCGCCGCCTCGCCGGTCAGCGCCTCGATGCGGCGCACGCCGGCGGCGACCGCGCTGTCCGACAGGATGCGCACAAGGCCGATATCGCCGGTCGACCTGACATGCGTGCCGCCGCAGAGCTCGACCGAATAGGGACGGTTGGCCTTGGCGCCGTGCAGGCCGGTGCCCATCGAAACGACGCGCACCTCGTCGCCGTATTTCTCGCCGAACAGCGCCATCGCGCCCTCGGCAATAGCATCGTCCACCGACATCAGCCGCGTCGTCACCGGACTGTTCTGCACAACGATCTCGTTGGCCATGCGCTCGACATCCTCGATCTCCTCGGCCGAGATCGGCTTGTTGTGCGAGATGTCGAAGCGGAGGCGATCAGGCGCGACCAGCGAACCCTTCTGCGCGACATGGGTGCCCAGCACCTCACGCAGCGCCTCGTGGATGAGATGCGTCGCGGAGTGATTGGCGCGCAGCTTCGAACGGCGCGCGTGATCGACCTTTAGCTCCACGGCAGCGCCGGTCTTGATCGTACCGCGCGTCACCTTGCCCAAATGCACGAAGAGCCCGTCGGCCTTCTTTTGCGTGTCGGTGACCTCGATCGAGAAGCCGTCGCCGGACATCATGCCGGTATCGCCCATCTGGCCACCGGATTCGCCATAGAACGGCGTCTGGTTGACGACGACGGCAACCGCGTCGCCCTGCCCGGCGCTGTCGACGATCTTGCCATCCTTGACCAAGGCCTGGATCAGGCCTTCCGCCTCTTCCGTCTCGTAACCGAGGAAATCGGTGGCGCCGGTCTGCTCGCGCACCGGGAACCAGACCGTCTCGGTCGCCGCTTCGCCCGACCCCGCCCAGTGCGCGCGCGCTTCCGCCTTCTGCCGCTCCATCGCAGCGGTGAAGCCGGCAAGATCGACCGAGATGTCGCGTTGGCGCAGCGCATCCTGCGTCAGGTCGAGCGGGAAGCCATAGGTGTCGTAGAGTTTGAAGGCCGTCTCGCCATCCAGCATGTCGCCGGCGTGCAGCTGTTCCGTCGCCTCCGAAAGCAGGCCGAGACCGCGGACCAGCGTCTTGCGGAAGCGCGTCTCCTCGAGCTTCAGCGTCTCTGTGATCAGCGCTTCGCCACGCACCAGTTCCGGATAGGCCTGGCCCATCTCGCGCACCAGCGCGGGCACCAGCTTCCACATCAGCGGCTCCTTGGCGCCGAGCAGCTGCGCGTGGCGCATGGCGCGACGCATGATGCGACGCAGCACATAGCCGCGGCCTTCATTGGAGGGCAGCACGCCGTCGGCCACCAGGAAGGATGACGAGCGCAAATGATCCGCGATCACGCGGAAGGATGCTGCGTTCTCCTGGTTGTGACCGTGCCCGAGCGCCGAGCATGCCGCATCGATCAGATGCCGGAACAGGTCGGTCTCAAAGACGCTCTCCACTCCCTGAAGGATCGAAGCCATGCGCTCCAGGCCCATACCGGTATCGATCGAGGGGCGCGGCAGGTCGATGCGCTCGTCTTTCGTCACCTGCTCATATTGCATGAACACCAGGTTCCAGAATTCGAGGAACCGGTCGCCGTCCTCCTCCGGGCTGCCGGGCGGACCGCCCCAGATATGCTCGCCGCGATCGATGAATATCTCCGAGCACGGACCACAGGGACCGGTGTCGCCCATCGCCCAGAAATTGTCAGAGGTCGGAATGCGGATGATGCGGTCGTCCGAGAAGCCGGCGATCTTCTTCCAGTAACCGGCCGCCTCGTCGTCGGTGTGATAGACGGTGACCAGAAGCTTGTCCTTCGGCAGGCCGAATTCCTTGGTGATCAGGTTCCAGGCAAGCTCGATAGCGCGCTCCTTGAAATAATCGCCGAACGAGAAATTGCCGAGCATCTCGAAGAAGGTGAGATGGCGCGCGGTGTAGCCGACATTGTCGAGATCGTTGTGCTTGCCGCCGGCGCGCACGCTCTTCTGCGCGGTCGCGGCGCGCGAATAGGACCGCTTCTCCAGGCCGGTGAACACGTTCTTGAACTGCACCATGCCGGCGTTGGTGAACATCAGCGTCGGATCGTTGCGCGGCACCAGCGGGCTGGAGGCGACGATCTCATGACCCTCCTTGCGGAAGTAGTCGAGGAATGTCGACCGGATCTCGTTCACGCCACTCATGGATACTGCCTTTTCGCGAAAACCGCCGGCCAGGCCGGCGGCAAATGGGCTTTCGTGTGTCAGAAGATAGATTGGCCTTTTAGCCGTAGCTCTTGACCCTGTCCAGAAACACGGAACCAAGGCCAATCCTCCGGCTGGGCGGCCTGTGCCCTCGCCCCCAAACGCAAACCGCCGGCACGAAGGCCGGCGGTTCGAACGCAGTACTAGGGAACTCTTTAGATAATGGATCCGGATTATGGCCGAACTCCGGCAGTGCCTACATCGCGCCAGCCTCGTCCTCGAAGCTGTCGTCACCACCGCCTTCGGAGCCGCCGTTCTCGAGGAATTTTTCGGCGATCAGCCCGGCATTCTGCCTCAGCGCCAGCTCGATCTCGCGCGCCGTGTCCGGATTGTCGCGCAGGAAAAGCTTGGCGTTCTCACGGCCCTGACCGAGACGCTGCGAATTGTAGGAAAACCAAGCGCCCGACTTCTCGACCACGCCGGCCTTGACCCCAAGATCGACGAGCTCGCCGGTCTTCGACACGCCCTCGCCATACATGATGTCGAACTCGACCACCTTGAAGGGCGGAGCCAGCTTGTTCTTCACCACCTTGACGCGGGTCTGGTTGCCGACCACTTCGTCGCGATCCTTGACCGAGCCGATGCGGCGGATGTCGAGGCGCACCGAGGCGTAGAATTTCAGCGCGTTGCCGCCGGTCGTGGTTTCCGGCGAGCCGAACATGACGCCGATCTTCATACGGATCTGGTTGATGAAGATGACCATGGTGTTGGAGCGCGAGATCGATGCCGTCAGCTTGCGCAGCGCCTGGCTCATCAGGCGGGCCTGCAGGCCGGGCAGCGCATCGCCCATCTCGCCCTCGATTTCGGCGCGCGGCGTCAGTGCCGCCACCGAATCGACCACCAGAACGTCGATGGCGCCGGAGCGCACCAGCGTGTCGCAGATCTCCAGCGCCTGCTCACCCGTGTCGGGCTGCGAGATCAGAAGGTTTTCGAGATCGACGCCGAGCTTGCGGGCATAGACCGGATCGAGCGCGTGCTCGGCATCGACGAAGGCGCAGATACCACCCTTCTTCTGGGCTTCCGCAACCGTGTGCAGCGCCAGCGTCGTCTTGCCCGAGCTTTCCGGCCCGTAGATTTCGATGATGCGGCCGCGCGGCAGCCCGCCAACGCCGAGCGCGATGTCCAGCCCGAGCGATCCCGTCGGCACGGTTTCGATCTCGACCACCTGCTCATTGGCGCCGAGCCGCATGATCGAGCCCTTGCCGAAAGCGCGCTCGATTTGCGACAGCGCCGCATCCAGAGCCTTTGATTTGTCCACTGCCTTATCCTCTACAAGCCGCAAACTATTCTGAGCCATGATACATCACCCCTTGGTCGTCAATGAAGGCCGGACAATCCGTGATCCCTGCCGGTTTGTACCTTTTTTGTTCTCATCTGGCAAGAGGCAACAAATGACTGGAAAACAAACAATATCTGGATTTGTTCTATTTTTGTCTCACTAGAGATGGCGCGAACCAGTGCTGCTGATCCAAGCGAGATCTCGTTATCCGGGCGGCCCGAATCGCGACCCGATTGCGGGGCGATGCGCGGAAACCTAGTGTGCGCACGCAAACAATCAACGAGGTCACCTCCGCGGCATGCCGACATCCCCAAATATCCTGGCGCTGGGCGGCGCCCATATCGACCGGCGCGGCCAGGTCTCGGGCCCTTACGTGCCCGCCGCATCCAATCCCGGCATCATGCGCGAGGATGTCGGCGGCGGCGTCTTCAACGCGCTGCGCAGCATTGTGAAGCGCGGCGTCTCGGCCTCGCTGCTTTCGGTGCGCGGCGGCGATGCGGCGGGTGAGACCGTCGCATCGGCGATCGACGAGGCCGGCATCGCCGACCTTTCGGCGGTGTTCCTCGACCGCACGACGCCGAGCTACACTGCGCTGATCGACAGCGAGGGGGAACTGATCGTCGGCTTTGCCGACATGGGCCTTTACGACCTCGCCTTCCCCAAGCAGATCCGCCGCGCCAAGGTGCGCGAGGCGATCGCCGAGGCAGACGCGATCCTCTGCGACGCGAACCTGCCGACGGCGGCCCTCGAGCGCCTGGTTGCGCAAGCCGGCGACAGACCGGTTTTCGCCATCGCCGTCTCGCCAGCCAAGGTGGTGCGGCTAGCGCCGCTGCTCGGCAATCTTTCGCTGCTGTTCATGAACCGCCGAGAGGCGGCGGCGCTGGCTGGTGCGGATATCTCCGGCCGCGATCTTGTCGGGGAACTCAGGCGACTGGGCTTGACGGCAGGCGTGATCACGGCTGGCAGTGCTCCGGTGCTCGGCTTCGACCAATCGGGCGTCTTCGCCATCGACCCGCCCGCCCCGCGACGAGTTGCCGACGTGACCGGCGCCGGCGACGCCCTGACCGGAGCCACGGTTGCCGCGCTGCTGCGCGGGCTCCCTTTGCGGAGGGCACTGCGCGAAGGTGTTGCCGCAGCGATGCTCGCCATTGAGAGCGCCGAGGCGGTACCGTCTTTCACCGCCGGCAGTTTTGGCCAGGCGCTTGCCCTTGTGCACGAGGCGCGGGTGGTGGCATAGGGCCACAAACTATCTTGCCGGAGTTTTCTCCGGAGTGGAGAACGGACATGACGCCCGAAACCGCCCGCCCCTTCATCGACATTCATCCGCCAGTGGCGGAGGCGCTTGCCGCCGGACGGCCTGTGGTGGCG
>NZ_RZSF01000293.1:0-8565 GCF_004023325.1 Mesorhizobium sp. M1A.F.Ca.ET.072.01.1.1
GTCCAAATATCCCGACCGGATTGACGACCGTCAGTTCCAGCGCTCCGCCCTGGCTGGCAAGGAAATCCCAGGCCGCACGTTCCGCCAGCGTTTTCGACTTCACATAGGCGCTCACCTTGGCCGCCAGGTTGGTCCAGTTCTCTTCCGTGAACGGACTGCCCGGAATTGGCGTCTGGCCATAGCCGATGGCCGCAAAGGACGAAGTGAGCACCACTCGTTTGACGCCGGCATCGCGCGCGGCCCGCAGCACACGCAGCGCACCCTCGCGCGCAGGAACGATCAGATCGTCCTCGTGTTTCGGCACGCCCGGCGGGAACGGCGAGGCGACATGAAGAACGTACTGGCATCCCGCGACCGCTTCCGGCCAGCCGGCGTCTGTCGTCAGATCGGCGTAGGCGAAGGAAAGCGCATCGCCCGGCTCGGCACCGCCGACCCTCAGCATGGCGAGAACATCGGCTTCGCGCTTGGCGGATCGCACTGTTGTGCGGACGCGGTAGCCTGCCTGCAACAGGGCTAGAACGCAGTGCGCGCCGAGGAACCCGGAGCCGCCGGTAACGAGCACCAACTCACCCCCCATTCCCACCTCCCCACCCCTTTAGGCGTTGCAGTCCCTCAAATGGCGACCTGAGTGCCGATCTCGACCACGCGCCCGGTGGGGATCTGGAAATACTCTGTCGCATCGGCCGCCGTCTTCGCAAGGCCGATGAACAGCCTGTCCTGCCAGATCGGCATGCCGGAATTGGGCGAGGCCTTCAGCGAGCGCCGCGACAGGAAGAAGGACGTCGTCATGATGTCGAATTTCCATCCCTGCTTGCGGCAGATCGCCAGCGCGCGCGGAATGTTCGGCTGCTCCATGTAGCCGAAGGTCAGCGTGACCCGCATGAACAGCTCGTTGACCGTCTCCATCTTCACCCGCTCGCTATCCGGCACCACCGGCTGCGGTGCGGTCACCACGGAAAGAATGACATTCTTCTCATGCAGCACCTTATAGTGCTTCAGGCTGTGCATGAGCGCGGTCGGCGCGCTCAGCGGATCGCTGGTCAGGAACACGGCGGTGCCGGACACCAGCTGCGGCTTTTTCTTCAAAAGGTTCGCCGCCAGGAAGTCGAGCGGGATCTCGTTGCGTCGCGTCTTGTCGAACAGGTAGCGACTGCCGCGCACCCAGGTCCACATGCCGAGGATGATGGCGAAAGCCACGGCGAGCGACGCCCAGCCGCCTTCGAACACCTTGACGATGTTGGAGGCAAAGAAGCCGACATCGATGAAGGCAAACAGAGCCGTTAACGACACCGCGACCCAGAGCTGCCACTTCCAGATACGGGTCATGACGACGAAGAGGAGCACCGTCGTCACCAGCATATTGCCGGTCACCGAGATCCCGTAGGCCGAGGCAAGTCTGCTGGACGCGCCGAAACCGACCACCAGAAGCATCACCACCAGCGCCAGCAGCATGTTGACGCGCGGCATGTAGATCTGGCCCGACTGTTTTTCGGACGTATGCAGGATCTCCAGCCGCGGCAGCATGTTGAGCTGCACCGCCTGCCTGGTCAGCGAAAAGGCACCGGAGATCACCGCCTGGCTGGCGATAACGGTCGCTGCCGTCGCCAGAATCACCATCGGGATCAGCGCCCAGCCTTCATTCATCTCGAAAAACGGATGGCCGACGACACCGTTCTTGGCGAGCACGAAAGCGCCCTGCCCGGCATAGTTCAACAGCAGGCAGGGAAATACGATCGCCAGCCATGCCAGCACGATCGGCTTGCGGCCGAAATGGCCGAGGTCGGCGTAGAGTGCCTCCGCGCCGGTGACGGCCAGGAAAATGGCGCCGATCGTGACAAAAGCCACGTCCGGCGAGTGGATCAGGAAGGCGACGATGTAGTGCGGGCTGATCGCCCAAAGGATTTCAGGATCGGCAATGATGTGATTCAGCCCGGACAGGCCGATGGCGAGGAACCACACGGCGGTGATCGGCCCGAAGATCAAGGCGACACCACCTGTGCCGAACCGCTGCACCGCAAACAGAATGGCCAAGATGAGCAGCGTCAGCGGCACCACATAAGGCTGAAAGGCGGGTGTCACGACATTCATGCCTTCGACGGCCGAAAGCACGGAGATGGCCGGGGTGATCACGGCGTCGCCAAAGAAAAGCGAGGCGCCGGCGATGCCGATGGCCAGGATGACCGCCGAACGCGTCGCGAAAGTGCTGCGCGCCAGCGCCATCAGCGAGAGCACGCCGCCTTCGCCACGGTTGTCGGCGCGCAGCACGAACATGATGTATTTGATCGTGACGATGATCGTCAGCGACCAGATGATCAGCGACAGCACGCCAAGAATATCGCCGCGATCGGCGACCTCACCGCGCGAGGAAGCAACGAGCGCCTCGCGGAACGCGTAGATCGGGCTGGTGCCGATATCACCATAGACGACACCCAGCGCGCCCAGCATCAGCACCTTGGTGCTGTGCTGCTCTATCTCCGGATGCCCCGTTTGCTCGACGGGTTCTGCCTCAGCACCATTGGCAAGGGCCATGACGACACTCCGATAAAGTGCGCGGTGCTCTACGCTTGCTGCAGTGCAATATCAAGTGCCCTGGCGTTAGGGCTCCCATACCGCCAGTGCAAGGCTCGACCTGCAGAGGTCCATTCAAATCTATGGCACAATGTGGATGCTTGAAGGGTCAGATCGCGACCTGAGTGCCGATCTCGACCACGCGTCCGGTGGGGATCTGGAAATACTCCGTCGCATCCGCCGCCGTCTTCGCAAGGCCGATGAACAGCCTGTCTTGCCAGATCGGCATGCCGGAATTGGGCGAGGCCTTCAGCGAGCGCCGCGACAGGAAGAAGGACGTCGTCATGATGTCGAACTTCCATCCCTGCTTGCGGCAGATCGCCAGCGCGCGCGGAATATTCGGCTGCTCCATGTAGCCGAAGGTCAGCGTGACCCGCATGAACAGCTCGTTGACCGTCTCCATCTTCACCCGCTCGCTGTCCGGCACCACCGGCTGCGGTGCGGTCACCACCGAAAGAATGACATTCTTTTCGTGCAGCACCTTGTAGTGCTTCAGGCTGTGCATGAGCGCCGTCGGCGCGCTCAGCGGATCGCTGGTCAGGAACACGGCGGTGCCGGACACCAGCTGCGGCTTTTTCTTCAAAAGGTTCGCCGCCAGAAAGTCGAGCGGGATTTCGTTGCGGCGCGTCTTGTCGAATAGGTAGCGGGTGCCGCGAATCCAAGTCCACATGATCAGCCCCATGATCAAAGCGACAGTGATCGACACCCAACCGCCTTCGACCATCTTGACGACATTGGCCGAGAAGAAGCCGAGGTCGATGACGCCGAAGAGCAGCGCCAGCGCCAATGCGAGCGCCAGCTGCCATTTCCAGAGCCAGCGCATGACGACAAACAAGAGGATCGTCGTCATCAGCATCTCACCGGTCACCGAAATGCCATAGGCGGAGGCGAGCGCGCTCGAGCTGCCAAAACCGACGACCAGAAGCATCACGCCGAGCGCGACCAGCAGATTGACCCTCGGCATATAGATCTGGCCGCTTTGCATCTCGGATGTGTGCTGCACCTCGATGCGCGGCAGAAGATTGAGCTGCACCGCCTGTCTGGTCAGCGAGAAGGCGCCGGAGATCACCGCCTGGCTGGCGATGACCGTCGCCGCCGTTGCCAGGGCGACCATCGGCATCAGCCCCCATTCGGGAAGCATCTGGAAGAACGGGTTGGTCGGCTTGCCGCCGTGCGAGAGCACGAAGGCGCCCTGCCCGAAATAGTTGAGGAGCAGGCAAGGGAAAACGATGGAAAACCAGGCCAGCACGATTGGCTTGCGGCCGAAATGGCCAAGGTCGACATAGAGCGCCTCGGCGCCAGTGACCGCGAGGAAAACCGCGCCGACGGTGACGAAGGCGCCCGTCGGCGTGGTGGCCAGGTAATAGACCGCATAGTAGGGGTTTATAGCCAACAGGACGGACCAATCGTCGACGATGTGATAGAGGCCGGCAACGCCGATTGCCACGAACCATGTCGCCGTGATGGGTCCAAACACTGCCGCCACCTTGCCCGTGCCGAAACGCTGCACGGCGAAAAGCACCGCCAGAATCACCAGCGTGATCGGAACGACATAGGCATCGAGCGCCGGCGTGATGACTTCCAGGCCTTCAACCGCCGAAAGCACGGAGATCGCCGGCGTGATGATCGAATCGCCGAAGAAGAGGGCCGCGCCGCAGAGGCCGATCACCAGGATCAGGCTGGAGCCCTGCGGATAGGCGCTCCGTGCCAGCGCCATCAGCGACAGCGTGCCGCCCTCGCCCTTATTGTCGGCCCTCAGCACGAAGGCGACATATTTGATCGTGACGATGATGGTGAGCGCCCAGACGATCAGCGACAGCACGCCGAGCACATCGTTGCGGGCAACCACTCCCCCTGAAGCATGGAGAGCCTCTCGAAAGGCGTAGATCGGGCTCGTGCCGATATCGCCGTAGACGACGCCGAGCGCACCGAGCATCAGAACCTTGGTGCTGTGCTGCCGCTCGGCCTCGGCATGGCCCGAAGGTTCGAGGGATTCTGTTTCGCTGGCGTTGGCTAGCACCATGAACCCCACTTCATCAGATTCGCCACGCTCCGACGCTGCCGCAAAGCGCGGAACACGCCGGAGCTACGCAAGGCTTCCTCGCCCTACCATCCGCAGGCCTTCAAGAACCGCCCAACCGTGCCGGCCATGCCATACTCCAGCGCATCCGCTGTCAACCCATGTCCGATCGATACTTCGGCCAATGCGGGGATGCGTTTGATCAGTGCAGGCAGATTGTTCACGGTCAAATCGTGGCCGGCATTGACCTGGAGCCCCGCCGCGAGTGCCGCGTCCGCGGTTTTTCCCAGTCTTTCCAATTCCTTGGCTGCCTTGGCGGAATCGGAATGGTAACCGCCATACGGCCCGGTATAGAGTTCGATCCGGTCGGCGCCGGTATCGCGCGCGGCATTCACGCCGGCCGCATCGGCGTCGGAAAACAGCGACACGCGAAATCCGCCCTTCTTCAGCCGCTTGACGATCGGTGTCAGGAACGCGGCCTGCGCGACGAAGTTCCAGCCGTGGTCCGACGTCGCCTGCGCCGGATCGTCGGGCACCAGTGTCACCTGCTCCGGCTGGTTCTTCTCGACAAGCGCTAGGAAATCCTCTGTCGGGTAGCCCTCGATGTTGAATTCCGTCTTGGGGAACTCATCGTCGAGCAGCGCCCTGATCTCCGGCAGGTCGGAATGTCTCGTATGCCGCTCATCGGGACGTGGATGGACGGTCAACCCATGCGCGCCGGCGGCAAGAGCGATGCGCCCCAACCCCGTGACGCTCGGCCACGGCAGATCGCGTCGGTTGCGCAGCATGGCGACAGCGTTGAGGTTGACCGAAAGCTTTGCAGGCATGAATTGGCATCCAGCTTGGTTTTGGCGGGCATCTATAGCGCCTTTGCAGGGAACAGATAGTGGGTTTCCGGTGTTCCAGAGGACTAGGCGCCAACACAAGGATCTGCCAGTGAATTTCCTCGAGGCGGTGCCGGCGATACGCCGCATTGAAACCAACCGTGACGCGCTTTTTGCCATCGACGTCGTCGGCGATGTCTCGCCGGCGGATGCGGAAAACCTGTTCGGCCTGCTGGAAGCTGCCTATGCCCTGCACCCGAGGATCGACGTGCTAGTGCGGCTGAGTGACGAGGAGAGCGTCGATTGGGCCAACATCTCGCAAGAAACGCTGCAGCAAGGTGTGGCCGACGCGCTGGAGCATGTCGTCCGTTGCGCAGCTATCGGCGAACCGCGCTGGGCATCGCTTGTCGGCGACTTCTTTCCGAAGGTTCTGCCGTTCGAATTCCGGCATTTCACCAGTGACGACGAAGCCGCGGCCTGGCAATGGCTCGATGCGAGGCCGGCAGAATAAGCGGACTGGAGCAATTCCATGAAAGGTGTGACGGGTTTCCGTTCAGAATTGCGCCAAAACAACGAGCTAGAGGGGTTTACCGTTTCCTGACCCGGTGAACCGCTCTATCGCACGATCGTCAGCCGCTCGGCCGCACGCGTGATGGCCGTATAGAGCCAGCGTTGCCGGGTCTCCTTGAAGGCCCAGCTCTCGTCGAACAGCACGACGGCGTTCCACTGCGAGCCCTGCGCCTTGTGCGCGGTCAGCGCATAGCCGTAGTCGAAATCGTCGAATCGCTTCTTCTGCTGCCATGGAATCTCGGCATCCGGATCCTCGAACGCCGCCTTCAGCAGCTTGATCTTGGCAACGCCGCGGTCGGGATCGTCCTCCTCCGGCGAGACCAGCAGGTTGATGCCGGGCTTCACCGTCTCGCGTGACGAGGTCATCACTTTCCACAGCGATCCGTTGAGCAGCCCCTTGGCCGGATCGTTGCGCAGGCAAACCAGCTTGTCGCCGGCCTGCGGATAATCGGCGGAAAAGCCCTTCAGTTCGCGCAGGCGCTGGTTGTAGCGCCGCCGCGTGCGGTTGGTGCCGACCAGCACCTGATCGGCTTTCATCACCAGATCCTGCGTGACCCCTTCCCTGCCGATCACCTGCGCCGTGCCGTAGTCGCCATGCATGAACTCGCGGCCTTCGCGCACGTCGAGCGCCAGCCGGATGATCGGGTTGTCGCGCGCCTGGCGATGGATCTCGGTGAGCAGCACATCCGGCTCATGCTCGGTGAAGAAGCCGCCGCCGGAGATCGGCGGCAACTGCGCCGGATCGCCGAGCACTAGGATCGGCGTGCCGAAGCTCTGCAGGTCGCGGCCGAGTTGCTCGTCGACCATCGAACATTCGTCGATGACGACGAGCTTGGCGCGCGCGATCGGACTTTGCCGGTTGAGTGAAAAGGTCGGCGACATCGACGTCTTGCCGGTCACCTGGTCCTCGACCGATTCCTCGCCCTTCGGCCTGTAGATCAGCGAATGGATGGTGCGGGCGTTGGTCGCTCCCTTGGAGCGCAGCACCTGGGCAGCCTTGCCGGTGAAGGCCGCGAATTGCACCTGCCCGTCGACGTGCTCGGCGAAATAGCGCGCAAGCGTCGTTTTGCCGGTGCCGGCATAGCCGAACAGGCGGAAGATCTGCGGCCGCCCGTCCTTCAGCCAGCGGCCGACCGCCTTCAAAGCCTCGTCCTGTTGGGGAGAGAATTCCATCAGTTCGACAGACCGGATTCGCTGACGAAAGACAAGATTGGCCACCACATCGACCGTCGTCGGTAGCAATCGCTAACGCCTCCGACAAACTCAGGCTATCAGCCGCCAACCGGAACGTAAAGAGAACAAGACCACTGATGCCTTAGATGGACTCAGTCCAGTGAATGACTAGGCGTCGGCAGCCACCGCCGGCGGCGGCTCGCGGTCAGGCATCGGAACGGGAGCATATCCGACATAGCTCACGTTCAGGCGCGCTTGTCCTTTCGAACACGACCGGAGTGCATCTTCCAGGTTGAACAAGTTTGCGAGCGGCACAAGGGCGTCGATGACGACGTCCATGCCACTGGTTTTTTGGCTCTCGATCTTGCCGCGCCGGTTCTTGAGATCGCTGATGATGCCTGTGACATAATCTTGCGGCGTCACCACCTCGACCCTCATGATCGGCTCGAGCAGTTGCACTCCAAGCTTGGGTGCGGCCTCCCGGAAACAAGCACGGCCGGCGATCTCGAAAGAGGAAGCCGAAGAGTCGGTGGCGTGATAAGCGCCGTCGACCAATGTTGCCTTAACCCCGATCATCGGAAAGCCCGCGAAGGGACCAGAGACCAGGATGGTCCGCAGCCCTTTTTCGACTCCGGCGGCGTATTCGTCGGGAACCGCGCCATCGGGAACCCTCGACACGAACGCGAATTCCGGATTGTGCCCGTTCGGCTCGAACAGGACCCTGACGCGGGCGAACTGCCCCTGCCCGACGAATTGCCTCTTATGCGTGTAGTCCTGTTCGCGCGTGTAGGTGATCGTCTCACGATAGGCCACCTGCGGTGCGCCGAAATCCACGGTGAGATCAAATTCGTGTAGCAGGCGGTTGACGATGATGTCCAAGTGACGCTCGTCTCTGCCGGCGACGATCGTCTGGCCGGACTCTTCATCCCAATCGATACGCAAGTCCGAATCTTCGTCCGCCAGGCCCGACAGGACGGCAAGCAGCTTCTCCTGATCGGCCTTCCTCTTCGGCTCGATCGCTATTTGCAGCAAGGGCCATGGCGCGGCGGGTTTCTTCGTCATGAATACATCGTCGCAGGCAGCCCCAGTATTTGCAATTGAGTGCCAAACACATCCGAAACTGAGGTAACGGAAGCCTGAACTGACTTTTGAGCTGGCTTGCGCGCGACCTGCCGTCAGAGCCCGGGATCGTTCTCGAGCAGGATGGGCTTGCCGTGCGGCGTCGCGTGCGCGGCACGCTCCCAGGCGGCCGAGAGCGCATCGATCTCGTGCTTGCCGGCGACGCCCTTGGTCGCCAGCAATTTTTCCAGCGCCGACAGCCAGTGCTCGTAATAGTCGTGGCCGTCGCTCGCGGCGTCCGGCTTCTTCACTTCGGCGGACAGGGCGTCCGCCCATTCGCTCCACGAAAAC
>NZ_RZSF01000294.1:0-8555 GCF_004023325.1 Mesorhizobium sp. M1A.F.Ca.ET.072.01.1.1
GATCGATGCCCGAGTCGCCGTCGCGCCAGCCTGCTGCCAAAGCGATCCAGGAAACCGGCGTCGCGGGCGGCACCTCAACGGCCTGGGCCACCGCCTCGCGATGGTCGGGATTGCCGGGTTCGCCGACCCAGTCGCCGACGAGCGCAAGCAATTCGAGGTCCGTGTCGCCGAGGAGCTCGGCAAGGTTGCTTAGGCACTCATGCGCCCACCAGATCGCGGGCCGCTCGGGCAGCAGATAGGCGCAGAAGGTGATTGCCTCCTCCGGAACGCGTCCAGCGAGCAGCGCGCGGCAAAACTCGATCGAGGGCTGGTCTGTCGGGACCGCTTTCATGTCCCGGGCAATGGCCGGGCAAGCGCTGAAGAGATCCCGCGCCGTCCTGAACCGGAGCCCCCTCGCCATGGCTGCCACGCCCTTATTAGGAATAGAGATACTGAAGCCCCGGCGGAGGCGCTGGTCAAGCATTAGCTTAGCAAATGACGAGCGCTCGCAGCGTGTGTTTGTTCACAGACAACCGGCGCGAGATTTGCTATCGTCCGCCGCAGGAGATCCGCTCAAACAGGGAGTAACGGTCATGCGGTGGGCCAGTTCAGCCTTTGCATTGGCGGCCGTGCTTTTTTCGACGCACGTTTCCGCTGATCCGCTTCAGAAATCCGAAGACATCGTGAAGTTCTTCACCGGCGCGAGCAATCTCGGCGCGACGCGCGGGATCTGCGTCGGCACTGAAGAAGAGTGCAAGAGCAAGAACGACCAGAACGCGGCCCCGACCAAAACCGGGCTCGACATGATGATCAATTTCGCGCTGGATTCGGCCCAGCTCGACCAGACCGCGCGCACCGAGCTCGACGAGTTCGCCAAGGCGCTGAAAGACAACCGGCTGAGTTCGTTCAGCTTCGTTGTCGAAGGCCACACCGATGCTTCGGGTTCGGATCGCTACAATCAGGACCTGTCGCAGCGCAGGGCGAAATCGGTTGCCGCATTCCTGACCGCGAACGGCGTACAGGCCACCCGGCTCGAAGCTATTGGTCTCGGCAAGTCGCACCCGCGCGTCGCCAATCCCTACGATCCGGTGAACCGCCGGGTCGAGATGCGGATCAGGACGGAATAAGCCGCACGAATCACTCACGCTGCGAACAGCGATCGACGGTAGCGCGACAGGGCCTCAGAGGGTCGCCTGGATCGAGCTTATCAGGGCCGTGACGGCCTGCTTGTATTTCTCGAACTCCGGCGATGTCTGTCGGACCTGGGTTGTGGTCGTCTGCTGGTTCTGATCGGACGACGCCAAGCGGGTCACCTTCTGACCCATTTTCCGCTCGGCCCAGTCGACGACGTAGCTGGTGGTCTTGCCGGTAAGGAAAGGGTTGGCCTGGATCACGGCGGAGCCGAGCACTGCGCTCAATTGCGCCGAGCCGGGCGACGCCAGCACCTGGGCAGCACCCTCCATGCCCAGGAAATGGCAGAGATAGAGCCTCCCGGCGGTGATCTGGTGGCCGCGGGCGCGAAGATAGGCTTCGCCCTCGCGCGCCAGATTGCGCACCATCTCGCGCGACAGCGTGGCGTCGTAGCGGAGCGCGAGCAGGTCGGCGGTCGACAGCGAGCGGGCGAGATCGGGCCGATAGGTGTTCATCATCCGGATCCAGGTCTTGGTGATGAACTGACCGGCACCGGTCGCCGAGGAGAGCGGGTTCTTGGCTCGCGCTTTGCCGCCGCTTTCGACATGGACGATGCGGTCGGTCAGCGTCTCGACGGCAGCATCGCCGTAGCCGCCGCCGGCGCCGCCGGACGCATAGGTGGCGACCGTGGTGACCGTACCCAGCGGATCGATCGCCTGGCCGCTCTGGTAGAGCTCGAAATGCAGGTGCGGACCGGTCGAAAGTCCGGTGGTGCCGATATAGCCGATGACGTCGCCGGCCTTCACCTTGGTGCCGACGCCGCTCGCGATGGCGAATTTCTGCATATGCGCGTAGCGCGTCTCGCGCCCGTTGGCATGGGTAATCTTCACCAGATTGCCATAGCTGCCGCCATCGCCCTGGAAGGTGATTTCGCCGTCGAAGGCGGCCATGATCGGCGTGCCGACCGGAGCGGCCCAGTCGACGCCTTTGTGAATGCGAACGGTGCCCAGGATCGGGTGCTTGCGCGGGCCGAACGTCGAGGTCATCACCCCGCTCACCGGCGTGACCATGCCGTTGGTGACGTTGAGCGAGCGAACCTCGTCATTGCCCGTCACGCACGCATACTGGCCGTCGCTCTGCTGGAAGACGAAACAGTCGAGCGTCTTCTCCGTGCCCTGAACGCCGACATAGAGGACCCGTCCTGAGATTTCGCCCTGGCCGCGCGGCGTCTGCGAGTAGATCAGCACCAGCCGCTGGTCCTCGCTGGCGAAGGCGTCGAGATCCTGTCCTCGCGACAGATACATGATGGCCTCTCCGATCACGCTGGTCGGAACCTTGTTGCGGGCGGCCGTCGAATATATCGCATCGAGCAGGCGATATTGGCGCTTGGGCCCGCCTTCGTCGGATGCGCCTGAATAGTTGAAAAGGTCCTCCCGCACCCACGGGTCGACGCCCGACACGAACGCGCCCGCAGCATTGCGCGTCAGCGTGCCGACATAGACATTCCTGGCGTAGATCGAGACCTGCATAAGCGACATGGTGGTGGTCTCGCGGTTCGGCCTGAATCCGCGCATCGCCACGACAAAGCCCGCCCCCAGCCCGTCGCGGTTGAACAGCGTCTTCAGCGCTTCGCCCGCCAGCTTCGCGTCGTCGGCGGAGAAATGCGCATCGGCGACGACGCTGTCCAGGCTGCGGTCGTTGAGGATTTTTACGAATGTGTCCTCGGTCGCCTCGAAGCGCTGGTATTCGCTGCTGACGGTCGCAACGGTCGTGTTGTTCTCGATCTGGGTCTTCTTGAACGCGGGAAGGGCAGCCTCGCCCTGGTCGACGGTCTCGCCCCAGCCCGCTTCCGGATCATCGGCATCCGCCTTGGGCGCTGAACCGGCAGGAGCTTCGCTCTCGTCGGGTGCGGCCTGAAGGTCGTTCTCAAGATCGCCTTGCTGGTCGTCGGCTGCGCCCGGTGTAGGCGGGGCAGCTTGCTGATCGGGTCCCATCGCTGGAGGTTTGGTCGCGGTCTGCCGCTGCGCCTGGAAGAAGGCGAAATCCTCCTGCGTCGAGGGGATCGTCGTCATGAATTTTTCGCTGGCGCTCAACATCACGTCGGACAGGATTTCGATCTGCGGCGAGGCGCCGGAACTGTCGAGCTCGGCCGGGCGCGCGACGGTCTTGCCCTTGGCCGTGTCGGCATCGGGCGCCAGCGTGATCCACATCGGATCGCCGGCGAGGTCGATGATGGCCGGCACATAGACCGAAGCGTCGGGCGGCACGTCATCCATCCCCTCGACCGGATGCAGTTCCTCGTCCTCGTCGCCGAAGGACCAGTAATCGCGTGTGAGGTAGAAACCCGTGGCTGTCGAGACGAGGACGAGTGCCGCAACGCCGGAAAGAATCCAGCGCCATAGCTTGCGTCGCCGCTCGGCAAGGCGCGCCTGCTTCTTCAGTTTGAAGCTCGTGTCGATGCTGTGCGTCACGGGCCGTTCCCGCTCAGGAAATAGGTCCAGCGCACCTGCTCCTGCGTGTCGACCTCAACGAAGCGCGCCGCGATATGGCCGCGCTGCCAGCATTCGTCGATGCCGCGGATCGAGAAGCGGCGCCGGTCGATGCACATCTCGATCGATCCGGTGAGGATCGCATGGCCGAAGACGTCCGTGGCGTAGATGTAGATGTAGCGGTTGGTCAGCTCCTCGCGGATGACGTTGACGCACTGGTTGGCGCCGATCGTCCACCAACCGTCGGTCTGGTCGGCATCGTCGACCTTCTGTCCGACGGCGAGGTTGACGACGTCGAGCGTCTGGTTGCAGACGGTGAATTCGGCATGTGCCTTGTTGACGGATAGCACGGAGAGCAAAGCCGTGCCGGCAAGCGCAGCAAGCTTCATGCGGCCGATGCGATCAGCAACAGGCCGGATCGGTCCGCGCTCCTTGCGTGACTGGGACAGGGTGGAAGAGAGCAGGCGGCAGAGAACCATCGGCGTCCGCGCTATCCGCCAAGCCGGAAATACTTGGCGGTGGCCGAAAATCCGGAATCGTCCGCCTGGATCTCCTTAAGGATCCGGGGCAGCACTTCCGAGGCGGGGGTCGGGCCCGCGAACATCGCGGCCTGGACGTCCCGTGGCCCGGTGATCACCAGGATGACCTGAGGCAAAGCCTTGCCGGCCGCCTTGTCGTCAGCGGCGAGATCGATGGCGATCTTGAAGGTCGCCCTGTCCGGCTGCGCGACCATGCGGCTGTCGAGGTTGAAGGCGGTGCCATTGTGGTTGATCAGCAACACGCTGGAGATGAGCCCCCCGCGCGTTACCAGCGTGCCGCTGATCGGTGATCCGTCGGGCACCGATGTCCGGTCGAGCATGAGCTGCGGTCGTTCAGCCTCGCTTCGATCGAGAAGGTGCAGGAAGGTGGGTACGCCGCATTGTGATGGGGTAATCAGGCGCACGCTGATGTCCGGCTCCACGTTGAACCTGGACTGGAACGCACCAAGCAGTTGCTCGAAAGGCTGCACGGCGGTTCCGAATCCCTCGATGGCCGCGGATGTGCCCGTTGCCGATGTCAGGGTCGCGTAGAAGCAATTGCCGCCGCTGAAGTCGCGCACCCAGGAGGCGCGCTGAGCCAACGCGTCGGTTTTGTTTGCCGGCGGCGGAACCTGGGGCTTTGGCAGATTGATTGCGACGTCGGTATTTTGAGATGGCTTGTTGGCCGGCGGTGGCTGCGGCAGTGGTGCCGGTTGTGTGGTCGAGACTTTCGGCCTTGCCGGCTGAGTAGCCGCTTCGGGCGCTGCCGGCTGGCGCGCAGTCGAAGCCGGCGCCTGATTTTGGTTTTCCGTAACTTGCGGCGCCGGCGTCTTCGACTTCGACAATTTGGACAGAGCGTCGACGAGGTCGGATGCGCTCGGTTTCGTCGCTGGCGGTTTTGCTTCCGGCGCCGCAGCAGCTTCCGCTGTCGGGCTCGACGGCCTTTGGTTTTCCGCTGCCTTCGGCAGGGGTGCCGGCAAGTTCTCGACCGACGGCTGAGCCGGTTCGGCCTCCCCCGGCTGCGAGGCTTTCGCCTGGTTGTTTTTGGCCAGGCTCTCTGAAGGGGCAGGCGGTGTCGGCTCGGATTTCTGTCCGGTCTCTACTTGCGCCTGTTTCTGGGCGGTCTTGTCCTGCGGTTGCGGCGCAGCCGATAGGGCAGGCTGTGTCGGCTTCTGCTCAGTCTCGGCCTGCTTCTGGACGGGTTGTGTCGTGTCTTGCGGTTGCGGCAGAGCCGGAGCGGCAGGCTTTGCCGGCTCAACGGCGGCTGAGCTGTCCGCCTTCGGTGCTTCCGGCTGCGGTTCGGCCGGCGCTTGCGGCCGAGGTTGCGGTGCCTCTGGCTGAGGCGTCGATGCCTCCACTACCGGCTTGGGCGCTTCCGCGACGGGTTTTGCTGCCGGCTTCGGCGTAAGAGGCCCAGGCTTTTCAACGGCAGGCGGAGTGACCAACGCGCCGCTGAAATAGACGCCGGCCGCCGCCAGGACTGCCAGAACCGCGACGCCGCCCGCTATAGCCGGGATCCGCGAGGGCTTTCGCTCCGCAGGTCGGCTTGAGGCACTGGCCGGAGCCGCCGCCGGCGCCGGGCTCGGTTGCGACAGGTGCGCAGGCCGCACATGCGGAACGAAACGCGGTTCGTCGGAGGCAGCAGAAGCCGGGGGACTGGAGTTTGGCAACGCCGTCCAGCCGGCGCGCGGCAAGCCGGATCGTTCGCGCGGAGCAAACGATCCGGGCGGCGGCAAGGTCGCGTCGAGGTCGTCGTCGCGCGTTGCCCTGGCGATCTCGGCCATGCTGGCGGGCCGGTCTTGAGGATCCGGCTGCAACATCGCTTCGATGAGCTCGCGGAAATCGGGATCGATGTCCGACAAGTCCGGCACGGTGCGGCGCTTCTCGATGACCTCATATTGCGAGCCGCTCATGTCGAGCGGCTTCCCGCGCAGCGCGGCGGCCAGCACCAGGCCGAGGCTGTAGATATCGGATTGCTCGCTGACCTCGCCGCCATAGAGGCCGAGCTGTTCGGGCGAGACGTAATTGTATTTGCCGGCGAATTTCCCGCCGATCAGCGTCTCGCCGCCGACATTCGCCGAGCGCGCGATGCCGAAGTCGATGATCTTGGCACGCTCGACCCGGCCGCCCGGCAGGATGATGTTGTCGGGCGAAAGGTCGCGGTGGACCGCGCCGGCCTGATGCACGGCGCTCAGGCCCGAGGCGAGGCGATGGCAAAGCCGACGCACGTCCGGTGGCGCCATCGGGCCGCGCCGCATGACATCGAACAGCGACTGGCCGTCGACGAACTCCATCGCCAGGTAGGGGCGGCCGATCCCCGGATCGATGGTGAAGACGTGGTATCGCACCACCGCGTCATGCGACAAATGGTTGAGGATCGAGGCTTCCTTGCGGAACAGCGACAGAATGGTTTGGTCGCGCGCGAACTCGGGCAGCACGATCTTGATCGCGACATGGTCGCCGGTCTGGATATTGTGGCCGCGATAGACTTCGCCCATGCCGCCGGATGCGATGCGCTCGTCGAGCTCGTAGATGCCGCTGAGCTGCGTGCCGACGCCGGTATTTGCGAGGTTCGGCGAAATCCGCGTCCTGTCGTCGTTGCTCATCTGTCTCAGCCCCTGGACCGATCCGCATCGAGCGGTCCGTTGCGTCCGTCGCCGATCCTGACCAGCACGATGGTGACATTGTCCGTTCCGCCGCGCGCCAGCACCGTCTCCAGCAGCTTCTCGCACGCGGCTTGCGGCGGCGCGGACTTCACCGCCGCTTCGATCTCCGCGTCGCTGACATGCGCGGTGAGCCCGTCGGTGCTCAATACGAAGATATCCCCCGGCATCAGCTCGCCTTGCTGAAAATCGATCTCGAGTTCGTCGCTGACCCCGACGGCGTGGGTGATCACATTGCGGCGCGGCCAGGTGAGCGCTTCCTCCGCGCTGATCATGCCCCGGTCTAGCAGCTCCTGGACTTCGGTATGATCTCTGGAAATCTGCGAGATAGCGCCGCCGCGTACCAGATAGATGCGGCTGTCGCCGGCCCACAGGCCCGCGAACCGCCCCTCCATGGCGAGCAGGGCGGCGAAGGTGGAGCCGATGGTGATGCCGCGCGAACGCGATATGTTGCGGATCTCGGCATTGGCGCGGCTCAGCCGGTCCTCGAAACGGGCGCGAAGGTCCGGCGCCGAGCTCGCAATGCCGATCGTCGCCAGGTGGTCGACGATGCTGGCCGAAGCGACCTCGCCGGCCTCATGGCCGCCCATTCCGTCGGCCACCACCCAAAGGCCGGCTTGTTGCTCGACCAGATAGTTGTCTTCGTTGTGGTCGCGCACACAGCCCTTGTGGCTGACGCCGAAACTCTCAATGGAAAGGGCGACAGTGCTCAATTTGCCACCAAGCGCTTCGCGAGCGTCCTCTGTGACGAACGATGGGCCGCGTGCCCAGGCCAGTTTGCCACAAGCGCATACTTTAGAGTATCAAAATGAAGGCGAGAGACGGTGGTGCTCGGGAACGATCCGATCGACCATGACGGCGCCATCTCAGAATGCCTTCGGACAGCTGAACCCGGACAGCGCCGGGAGCAGGAAGGGATTGGCGCCAGAGCCGCTCTCCATCTTGTAGGCGACATCGCGTCCGCCGATCACGAAGCGCGCCTCGGCGCCGGCGCCGTTGCTGGTGACGCTCGCCTTGTCCAGCAGGCGCTTCAGAGCCCATGGCCCTTCGAATTTGAGGGCGGACTCGCGGCCGGGCATCTCCGGCGTCAGGCTGAGGCTCGCGGATCCGGAAGCGCCGCCGCCCGGCCATGTCACCGTGCTCGGCGCATTGCCGGCCTGCGTGCTTTGCACCGTCTGCCCATCTACGTTGAGCACCGCACTGTCGACCTCGCTGTTCAGAGAGGAGGGCGTGAAGGTGATCGAGACCGACGGCGCCGAACCGCCGGAGGCGAAGAAGGCGCTGCGGATTTCCGCCGCCGCCTGGAACGCCTTCAAGGTCGATTTGGCGAGGTCGCGGCTGGAGCGGGCCTCCTGCTTCCAGGTCCAGTCCTGGCCTGTCATGTCGATCAGCGGCGTCAGGTTCTGCGCAAAGAACCGGTCCATCAGGCCGCCCGGTGCGAACAGCTTGGCGAAATCGGCAAGAGAGATTTCCTCGCTGCCGTCGCCGGCAAAGGGATAGTGGCCGTTGACGGCTTCCTCGCAGGGGCGCGTGACCGTCTCGTCGAGCATCTGGTTGAGGTTGGCTACCGAAGTCTCGGCGACATTGCCTTCGAACTCGTCCGCCGCCGCGTCGACCATGCGCGCGAGCTGCTTGGGCAGGCGCGACGCATTGGCGCGCATCGTCGAAATCTGCAGCTTCAGGTTCGCGTTGACGCGCTCCGTCTGCGCGGGGACATCCGCTGCCAGCTTCACGCTCTGGTAGATGTCGTGGAAGTTTTGCGTCAGCGCATCGAG
>NZ_RZSF01000295.1:0-8530 GCF_004023325.1 Mesorhizobium sp. M1A.F.Ca.ET.072.01.1.1
GCCGCGCGCTCGGCCACAGCGGTGGCCCGGGCGCGCTGCTGGTGCGGGCGGCGGAGGAAGAGCGCGCGCTTTCGGCGGGCGCGCTGGACCATGCATCAGGTGATGGCCTGAAGGAGCGCGTCACCTCGCGGCTGTCGCGCATCGAGGCGGCAGCGTCCCGGCGCATGTCGCGCGGCACCGGCCTGCTCGCCACCATCGGCTCCACGGCGCCCTTCGTCGGCCTGTTCGGCACCGTCTGGGGCATCATGAACGCCTTCATCGGCATCTCGCAGGCGCAGACCACCAATCTTGCGGTGGTGGCGCCGGGCATCGCCGAAGCCCTGCTCGCCACGGCAATGGGTCTGGTGGCTGCGATCCCGGCGGTGGTGATCTACAATGTCTTCGCGCGATCGATAGCCGGCTACAGGCAGATCCTCGCCGACGCCTCGGCAGGCGTCGAGCGGCTGGTCAGCCGCGACCTCGATTTTCGCACGGTGCCGCCGGCAACCGCGTTGGCAGCGGAGTGAGCGGCCAATGGCGGCGCGGATTCGCGAGACGGCCGGCGACGATCTCGAGGAAAGCCACGAGATCAACGTCACCCCGTTCATAGACGTCATCCTGGTGCTTTTGATCATCTTCATGGTCGCGGCTCCGCTTGCGACCGTCGATGTCAATGTCGACTTGCCGGCATCGACGGCGTTGCCGGCGCCACGGCCCGAGACACCGCTGTTCCTGACGCTGAAAAGCGATCTTTCGCTGGCGATCGGCAATGAGGCTGTGCCGCGACCGAGCTTCGCCACCGTGCTCCACGGCCGCACCAAGGGCGACAAGCAGACGCGCATCTTCCTGCGCGCCGACAAGACGGTGGGCTATGGCGAGCTGATGGAGGTAATGAACCTGCTGCGCGCTGCGGGCTACCTCAAGATCGCGCTGGTCGGGCTGGAGACGGCGTCCGGCACCGGGGCTGCGGCCGCGGGCGCCACCTCCGCGCCGGCGACAAGCGGAAGCGCGGCGCAATGACGCAAGCGATCGCCGCCTTGTCCACCCAGCCACGCTTCGGCTTCCGCGAAGCCGGTCTGTGGGCAAGCGCGGCCACGGTTATTTTCGCCGCACATGTCGCGGTCGCTTATGCGGTGCAGAATCTGAGCTTTGCCGAGGTGCCGGACGGCGGCCCGCCGCCGGCGCTGGCTGTCGAAATGGCGCCGCTGCCGACGACGCCTGCCGTGCCGGAAGAGCTGGACACGGTCACGCCGGAGCCGCCCGATGCAATCGAGGAGGCGCCGGGGGTCAGCGAAGTGAAACCGGTGACCGATCCGGCGCCGGTCATGAAAAGGGTCGAGCCGGTCGCCGAGCCGCCGGTCGTTTCCGACAAGGCGGCGGAGGCCGAACCGGCGGAGACAGCAGCTGCGCTCAGCGAGCGGCCGCCGCTGGACGAGGTCGTGCCCGACCCTGTCGAGACGGTTACTCCCGACGTCGTCGTTCCACTGCCGCAGCCAAAGCCTGTCGAGGCGCAGCCGAAGGCAAGCCAGCCCGTCGAGGCGAGGAAAAAAGTGGAAAAGAAGCCGGTCGAAAAGCCGAACCAGAGGAAAAGGGCAAAGGCCGCGCCGCCAAAGGCCGTGACGATGGCCAGCATCGATGCCAACGCAGGCGCGAAGGCCGCCGCGCCGCAATCCTCCGAGTCGGTGTCGCGATCGAGCGTCAGCCCGTCGCGCTGGAATTCCAGCTTGGCGGCATGGATCAGGCGGAATACCCGGTATCCAAGCGCGGCGCGCTCCAGGCGCGTCGAGGGCACGCCTACTGTAACCTTCACGGTAGACGTCTCCGGCAGGGTGGTCTCTGCCCGGCTGGCGCAATCCTCGGGCGATCCGGATCTCGATCGCGCCGCGCTCGGCGTGTTGCAGGGCGCGTCGGTGCCGGCGCCGCCGGCCGAACTCGGCGCGCGCGTCACACGTACGGCGCCTTTCGTCTTCAGCCTGCGCGATTAGATGCCCCGCCGCGCCATGCAACTTTGAGGCTTGACTGGCGGGCGGTAGGGAATAGGGTAGCTGCGAACATATCGGCCTCGGTCGCCGGACGGCAAGAATGCCTCGTATGCCTCGCCTGTCGGCGGCGGCTGCGGGGCTTTTTCATTTTTGGGGCATTGCTTGAAACGGCGTATCGAGATCGGCGTCCTCTATTCGCGATCCGGCAGCTACCAGCTCGTCTCGGACGCGTGCCGTACGGGCGCGATGCGGGCGATCGCCGACATCAATGCCGACCGAAGCTGCGGGATCGAGCTGGTGCCGGTCGAACGCGATCCGCAAAGCAATGCCGACCGCTACGCCACGCTTTGCGAGGATATCTTCCGGACCAGCAGCGCCCGCCACGTGATCGGCTGCATTACCTCCTGGAGCCGCAAGGAGACGATCCCTGTGCTGGAGAAGGCCGGCGGCATGCTCTGGTATGCCTGCCCCTATGAGGGGTTCGAGGCCAACGAGCATGTCGTCTACATGCATGCCTGCCCGAACCAGCATCTGGTTCCGCTGATGGCTCATGTAGCGCCGCGTTTCGGCGCCAACGGCTTCCTGCTCGGCTCGAACTATATCTGGGGCTGGGAGATGAACCGCGTCGCGCGCGACCTGATCGCCGACGCTGCGGGCAAGGTGCTCGGCGAGCGCTACCTGCGCATCGGCGAAACCGACGTTTCGCGCCTGATCGATGAAATCCGCGCCACGCGGCCGAATTTCATCCTCAACAACCTCATCGGCACCTCGTCCTATGCCTTCCTGGCGGCATATCGCGACTTGGGACGCGAGAATGCGGCCTTCAAGGCCGACGCCTGCCCGGTCATATCCTGCAATCTCACCGAGGGCGAGTTGCCGGCGATCGGCGAAACGGGCAGGGGTCATTTGTCGGCCGGACCCTATTTCGCGCCGCGCCCGGCCGCCTTCGCCTCGTCCTTCGAGGCGTCCGCCTATGCATCGGTGCAAGTGATGGCGGACGTGCTATCCGGCGATCCCGACGCCGGCCCGGCGGCGTTCTCAAAAGCCTTCGCCGGGCGCCGCTTCACGACGCGCCTGGGGCCTATCGCCATCGATCCGCACACGCAGCATGCAACGCTGCCGGTGATCATCGGGCGCATCGCCGATGGATTTTTCGAGGTCGTCAGCCGCGAGGAAGAGGTGGCGCCCGATCCCTATTTGTCGCGTTACGACCCGGCGAACACCTTCGGCCGTCCGCGGCTCAGGGTGGTGTCGTGAGCCGGTCCGCGCGCATCCCCAATCTCGGCGGCGCGCGGGCTTTCGTGCTGCATCGCCCGCACGCGACGGTGCAGGCGATCACCAGGCAGCTGTCGGCGATCGGCCTTGAGGCGGTCGAATGCTGGCCGCAACTGCCGGCAGAGGCGCTTGCCGCGGATTTCGTCTTCTTCGACGCCGATCTCGGCTTCGACGAGCAGTTCCCGTGGCAGCCGGGCGAGGCGCCGATGCCCCTGGTGGCGCTGATCGGTTCGGAAGCGCCGGGCCGCATCGAATGGGCGCTGTCGCAAAAAGCCGACGCGCAATTGTTGAAACCGGTCGGCAATGCCGGCGTGTACAGCGCGCTGCTGATCGCCCGGCAAAGCTTCGAGGCGGGGAAACGGCTGGCCGACGAGATCGCGTCGCTGCGCCAGCGCGTCGGCGAGCGCCAGACCATCGTGCGCGCGGTCGCGGCGCTGTCGAAAGGCAGCGACGACGATCGCGCCTATGCGCAGTTGCGGTCGCTGGCGATGAGCTGGCAGATCAGCGTCGAGGAAGCGGCCCGGCGGATCGTGGCGATGACGGAAGATGAGGATGGCGGTGACCAATCCCATCGCGCCTGATCTCCCGGCGCCGGGCCAAATGCCGGTCAAGCCGCGCGCCGGCGTCTGGCGCCGGCTGCTCAAGCGGCCGCTGGCGCTGCTCGGACTATTCATCGTCGCCATCGTGCTTGCTGGCGCCATCCTGGCGCCGTGGCTGACCGGCTACGATCCGAACGAGCAGATGTTCGACGGACTGACGCTGGAAGGTTCGCCCTTGCCGCCGAACGCCAAGTTCTGGCTGGGTACCGACCTGCTCGGCCGCGACCTGTTGACCCGCATCCTGTTCGGCGCCCGCACCTCGCTGATCATCGGCATCGTCGCCAACGGCGTGGCGCTTCTGATCGGTACGCTGGTCGGCGTCACGGCCGGTTATTTCCGCGGCTGGATCGGCAGCGCGCTGATGCGCTTCACCGACCTGATGATGGCCTTCCCGGCACTGCTTCTCGCCATCTGCCTGGCGGCGGTGTTCGAGCCGAGCCTTTGGATCGTTGCCATGGTGATCGCGCTGGTCAACTGGGTGCAGACCGCCCGCGTCATCTACACCGAAACCTCGTCGCTGTCCGAGCGCGAGTTCATCGATGCCGAGCGCACGATAGGGGCGAGCGCGCCGCGCATCCTGTTGCGCCATATCCTGCCGCATCTGCTGCCGACCATCATCGTCTGGGGCACGCTCGGCATCTCGACCACGGTGCTGCTCGAAGCCACGCTCAGCTATCTCGGCATCGGCGTGCAGCCGCCGACGGCCTCCTGGGGCAACATCATCTTCGAGAACCAGACCTATTTCCAGGCGGCGCCCTGGCTGGTGTTCTTCCCCGGCGCCGCGATCCTGGCGCTTGCGCTTGCCTTCAACCTGATCGGCGACGCGCTGCGCGACATCCTCGACCCGACGCAGAGGGGGCGGACATGATCGCCTATCTCGGCCGACGTCTCATCCAGTCGCTGCTCATCCTGCTCGGCGTCTCGCTGATCACCTTCGCGCTGCTCTATCTGCTGCCGGCTGATCCAGTGCGCCAGATCGCCGGCCGCAGCGCGACGCCCGACACGGTTGAAAACATCCGCAGGCAGCTCGGCCTCGACCAGCCCTTCATCGTCCAGTACTGGCACTATCTCACAAGGCTGCTCAGCGGCGATCTCGGCCGCTCCTACATCCAGCGCTCGGAAGTCACCGAGCTCATCGTCTCGCGGCTGCCGGCGAGCCTGCTTCTGATGGTCGGCGCCATCCTGTGCGAGCTCGCGATCGGCCTTACCATGGGCCTGATCGCCGCCGTCAAGCGCGGCACCTCCACCGATCAGACCTTGATGGTCGCCTCCTTCGTCGGCGTCTCGGCGCCGCAATTCGTCGTCGGCCTGCTCCTGCTCTATGTCTTCGCCGTCCGGCTCGGCTGGTTCCCGATCGGCGGCTACGGCAGTTGGCGGCATCTTGTGCTGCCCTCGCTGACCATGGGCATACTCGGCGCCGGCTGGTATGCGCGCATGATGCGCTCGTCGATGATCGACGTTCTGCGCCAGGACTATATGCGCACCGCCCGCGCCAAGGGCCTGGCGCGCGGCGCCATCCTGTTCCGCCATGCGCTGCCCAACGCCATCCTGCCGGTGGTCGCCATGATCGGCATCGACATCGGCGTCTTCATGGGCGGCATCGTGGTGGTCGAAAGCGTCTTCGGCTGGCCCGGCATCGGCCAGCTCGCCTGGCAGGCCATCCAGCGCGTGGACATCCCGATCATCATGGGCGTCACCCTGGTCTCGGCCTTCGCCATCGTGCTCGGCAACCTGCTGGCCGACATCATCGCGCCCTTCATCGACCCCCGAATTAAACTCAGATGAACAAGGCAACAACCAGAGAAAGGGAACAGTGACATGAGACGATTTCTGGCATCCACCGTGGCGGCCTCGGCCCTTGCGCTGATGCTCGGCATGGCAAGCGCGCGCGCCGACGACGCGATCGACCCTAACGCCAAGCAGGGCGGCGCCATCACCATCACCTACAAGGACGATGTCGCGACGCTCGATCCGGCGATCGGCTACGACTGGCAGAACTGGTCGATGATCAAGAGCTTGTTCGATGGGCTCATGGACTATGAGCCCGGCACCACCAAGCTGAAGCCCGACCTTGCCGAAAGCTACGAGATCTCGCCGGACGGCAAGACCTTCACCTTCAAGCTGCGCCACGGCGTGAAGTTCCACAATGGCCGGGAGATGACGGCCGACGACGTCAAATACTCGCTCGACCGCGTCACCAATCCGAAGACGCAGAGCCCGGGCGCCGGCTTCTTCGGCTCGATCAAAGGCTATGACGAGGTCGCCGCCGGCAAAGCGAACAGCCTCTCCGGCGTCACCGCGGTCGATCCCTATACGATCAAGTTCGAGCTGACCCGTCCGGACGCCACTTTCCTGCATGTCATGGCGATCAACTTCTCGCATGTGGTGCCGAAGGAGGAGGTCGAGAAATACGGCGCCGACTTCGGCAAGCATCCGGTCGGCACCGGCGCCTTCAAGCTCGCCGAATGGACGCTCGGCCAGCGCATCGTCTTCGAGCGCAATCCCGACTACTGGCATAAGGGCCTGCCGCATCTCGACAAGATCACCTTCGAGATCGGCCAGGAGCCGATCGTGGCGCTGCTGCGCCTGCAGAAGGGCGAGATCGACGTGCCCGGCGACGGCATTCCGCCGGCCAAGTTCCAGGAGGTGATGAACGATCCGGAGCAGAAGGCCCGCGTCGTGGTGGGCGGGCAATTGCACACCGGCTACATCACCATGAACACCACCATGCCGCCCTTCGACAATGTGAAGGTGCGCCAGGCGGTCAACATGGCGATCAACAAGGACCGCATCGTTCAGATGATCAACAACCGCGCGGTGCCGGCCAACCAGCCGCTGCCGCCTTCGATGCCCGGTTACGACAAGGCATTCAAGGGCTATCCCTATGACGTCGCCAAGGCCAAGGCCCTGCTTGCCGAGGCCGGCCACCCCGATGGCTTCGAAACGCAGTTGTTCGCCATGAACACCGACCCCAATCCGCGTATCGCGCAGGCGATCCAGCAGGATCTGGCGGCCATCGGCATCAAGGCCAGCATCCAATCGCTCGCCCAGGCCAACGTGATTGCCGCCGGCGGCGACAAGTCCGGCGCGCCGATGATCTGGTCGGGCGGCATGGCCTGGATCGCCGATTTCCCGGATCCGTCCAACTTCTACGGACCGATCCTCGGCTGCGCCGGCGCGGTGCCGGGCGGCTGGAATTGGGCGTGGTACTGCAACAAGGATCTCGACGCCAAGGCGGCCGAAGCCGATTCGGTCGTCGATCCGGCAAAGTCCGCGGATCGCGAGAAGATGTGGAGCGCGATCTACGACAAGATCATGGAGGACGCACCCTGGGCGCCGGTCTTCAACGAGCAGCGCTTCACGCTGAAGTCGGCCCGCATGGGCGGCGCCGACAATCTCTATGTCGACCCGGTCCATATCCCGATCAACTACGACAATGTGTATGTGAAAGATGTGCAGTAACTGCGACTACACCATCCACGGGCGCCATCACCACTTCGGCTGGGACAATTCCTTTGCTCCGGCCGAGCGCGTGGCGCCTGGCTCGACGATCGAGTTCCAGTGCCTGGATTCCTCCGGCGGGCAGCTCAAGGCCGACAGCACCGTCGGCGATATCGCCAATCTCGATTTCGGCATGATCAACCCGGTGACCGGGCCGATCTTCGTCGAGGGCGCCGAGCCCGGCGACGCGCTGAAGGTGACGATCGAAATGTTCAAGCCGTCCGGCTTCGGCTGGACGGCGAACATTCCGGGCTTCGGTCTGCTTGCCGACGACTTCAAGGAGCCGGCACTCAACATCTGGAAATATGACCCTGGCTCGCTCGAGCCGGCGCTGTTCGGCAGACAAGGCCGCGTGCCGCTGAAGCCGTTTGCCGGCACGATCGGGAACGCGCCGGGCGAGATGGGCCACCATTCGGTGGTGCCGCCGCGGCGCGTCGGCGGCAACCTCGACATAAGGGACCTTGCTGCCGGCACCGTTCTCTATCTGCCGGTGGAAGTGGCAGGCGCGCTGTTTTCGGTCGGCGACACGCATGCCGCGCAGGGCGACGGCGAAGTGTGCGGCACTGCGATCGAGAGTCCGATGGACGTCGTGCTCAAGCTCGACCTGGTGAAGGACGCGCGGCTGAAGACGCCGCGCTTCACCACGCCGGGCCCGGTGACGCGGCATCTCGACGCCAAGGGTTATGAGGTGACGACCGGGATCGGGCCCGACCTGATGACCGGCGCCAAGCAGGCGGTCAGTCAGATGGTCGACCTGCTTGCCGGCCGATACAAGCTCGACCCGGTCGACGCCTATATGCTGGTCTCGGTCTGCGGCGATCTCAGGATCAGCGAGATCGTCGACATGCCGAACTGGGTGGTGTCGTTCTACTTCCCGCGCTGCGTGTTTGAATGAGAGGTCGGCGCCTCACCCCCGCCCCGCTGCTTCGCAGCGACCCTTCCCACAAGAGGGAGGGTAAAACGCCAGCGCCCTACCTCCCCCTCGTCGGGAGGTCGGACCAAAGGTCCGGGTGGGGGCCGGCGCTCCGACTTGCTCGGGGAGAGCAATGACGCAAAGCGTTCGCGAAGTTCCATCAGCGCTGGCCGGCGAGGCGGTGCTGGAAATCGCCGGCCTCAGCGTCAGCGTGCGCGGCGAGGATGGCGAGCGCGAGGTGGTATCCAGCCTGTCGCTGTCTCTCAAACGCGGCGAGACGC